>NZ_DEXB01000051.1:33205-94283 GCF_002366485.1 Hyphomonas sp. UBA3195 | reverse complement strand
GCTGAAGATGTCGACGGTGAAGCACTGGCCACCCTCGTGGTCAACAAGCTGCGCGGCGGCCTGAAGATCGCTGCTGTGAAAGCTCCAGGTTTCGGCGACCGCCGCAAAGCCATGTTGCAGGACATCGCTGTCCTTACCGGCGGCCAGGTCATTTCCGAAGATCTCGGCATCAAGCTCGAGAACGTCTCCATGGACATGCTCGGCACCGCGAAGAAAGTCGCCATCACAAAAGATGACACGACCATCGTGGACGGCGCTGGCGCCAAGAAAGACCTCGAAGCTCGCGTGTCGCAGATCCGCAAGCAGATCGAAGACACGTCTTCCGACTACGACAAGGAGAAGCTGCAGGAGCGTCTCGCGAAACTGGCTGGCGGCGTAGCTGTCATCAAGGTTGGCGGTGCCACTGAAGTGGAAGTGAAAGAGCGCAAGGATCGCGTCGATGACGCCCTGAACGCCACGCGTGCCGCTGTGGAAGAAGGTATCGTTCCTGGTGGTGGTACGGCGCTTCTCGCTGCTGCAAGCAATATCGACGTCAAAGGCCTGAATGCTGACGAACAGGCCGGTATCGACATCGTGCGCAAGGCTCTGGAAGCTCCGGTTCGCCAGATCGCTGAAAACGCCGGCGTCGAAGGCTCGGTCGTTGTCGACCAGATCCGTCGCGGCAAGGGCAAGGGCTTCGGCTTCAACGCCCAGACCGAAGAATATGGTGACCTCGTCGCCATGGGCGTGATCGACCCGGTGAAAGTTGTGCGCTCTGCTCTGCAGAACGCTGCATCGGTTGCTGGCCTGTTGATCACGACGGAAGCGTCCATCGCTGAAGCCCCAAAGAAGGAAGGTGCCGGCGGCGGCATGCCTGACATGGGTGGCGGCATGGGCGGAATGGGTGGCATGGGCTTCTAAGCCCGGCCCTCAAAGCCAAATTGTCAGAGGCAGCACTTCGGTGCTGCCTCTTTTTTTGGGCGAAATGATCCTTCCGACGCACTCGATTCCAGCTTCTCTACCGCTGCGGCAACCGCTTAGAGTTGCCAAAAACACAAACGGGAGAGAAACAAAGTGGCATCTGCTTCGGATATGAATTTCGGTGACATGCTTGATGCTGTGGGCGAGATGCTTGGTCCGGAAGACCTGGCTCTGGCCCACGGGACACGGCGGACATACTGGCCAGACTTCACGGCTCGATCAAACCGGCTTGCGCGGAATTTACGCGAGATGGGGATCGAAACAGGCGACAAAGCTGGCTTCTATCTACGTAACCAGCCTGAATATACTGAAGCGCTCGCCGCTTGTTTCAAAGGTCGTTTCACGCATGTGAACGTCAACTATCGCTATCTCGCCGACGAACTCTTCTACATTTTTGATAACTCGGACGCTGCGGTTGTGTTCTTTGATGCACAATTTACTGATCAGGTTGAACTGGTCCGCGGTCGCTTGCCCAAGCTGAAGGCCTGGGTCCAGATTGGCGGCGGAGACGTGCCTGACTGGGCGGTAGACTATGACTGTCTCGCCGCCGACGGTGACCCGTCTCCGCTCGGCATCGACCGATCACCAGAAGATTTGTTTTTCCTCTACACCGGCGGAACCACCGGAATGCCCAAAGGCGTGATGTGGTCACAATCTGTCTGGCGACAGGCGTCCAGAGAAGGCGCAGAGAAAGCCGGTCTGCCCTACCCGTCCACTATGGAAGAGTTCAAGATGGCAGTTCAGCTTATGGGAAAAACGGCGCGGCAGGTGCCCGCCTGTCCTCTGATGCACGGCACAGGGCTGTTCACGGCGATGGGTGCGCTGCTAGGCGGCGGCGCAATTATCACGCTGGAACAGAACACCAGCTTTGACCCTGAAAACTTGTGGGAAACCGTCTCGGAACATGGCGTGACGAGCATGGCGATCGTCGGAGATGCATTCGGAAAGCCGATGCTAAAAGCTCTCGACGACAATCCTGGCCGTTGGGATGTCAGCTCTGTACAAACCATCGTATCGTCCGGCGTAATGTGGAGCGCGGAGGTCAAACAAGGCCTCCTGAAGCATATGCCTCAAGCCGCCATGATGGACAGCTTTGGCTCATCTGAAGCGGTCGGCTTCGGATCATCCACAACGACGCTCGAAGGCGGAACCCAGACGTCCAAATTCGAGATCGGCCCGAACTGCAAGGTATTTTCCGAAGATGATCGCGAGATCGTGCCCGGCAGCGGCGAGGCCGGGATCATCGCCCGCGGCGGCGCAGTCCCTCTTGGCTACTACAAGGACGAGGCGAAGACCGCCACAACGTTCCGGACAATCAACGGGGTCCGTTACGCCATACCGGGCGACTGGTGCACGGTGGAGGCGGATGGCACGATCTCATTGCTGGGCCGGGGATCAAATTGTATCAATACGGCAGGTGAGAAAGTCTATCCAGAAGAGGTCGAAGAGGCCTTGAAGGAACATGCTGCCGTCAAGGACGCACTCGTTGTCGGCGTGCCCGATGAGAAGTGGGGCAACGCCGTGACGGCCGTCGTATCCACAGATTCAGAGGTCAGCGAAGACGAACTGCGCAGCTTTGTGCAATCACGTATTGCCCGCTACAAGGCTCCCAAGTCTGTTTTGTTCAAAGATGATCTTGGGCGCGCGCCGAATGGCAAGGCCGACTATAAGTCCATCAAGGCATTCGCGCTCGACAAGCTGGGCATCAGCCAATGAGCAACAGGCCTCTCAACGTGTAGGCCACGACAGCGACCACCAGCATCGACACAAGGGCTATGCCGACAAACCAGATAAGCCGTCTGGTGAGCGGCGGCTCCTCGTTGTCGTCTGCTGGCTGTACCGGATCAATGCGCATGATAGCCATCTCCCGGCTTAACTTTGCCCCAGAACAGGCTGTAGACGTATGCTGTATAGGCCAGAATGATCGGCAGCATGATCACGGCGCCCACCAACATCAGAACGAGTGCATTGTCCCGCGCAGCAGCCTCATGGATGGATATTTCGTACGGCACGATGAATGGGTAAAGGCTGACGCCGAGGCCCACGTATCCGCTGGCAAAAATGCCCGCCGCCAAAAGGTAAGGTCGCCAGTCCGGCGCTGTGCCCACCGCGCCCTGTTTCATCGATAGGTCTCTCCACAGCCAGACGACAAGTGCCATGCCGACCAGGGGCACCGGCGCGAGCGGCAGGAAGCGTGCAGGCTCAATATGGCTCATGGAAAAGCCCCACCGATCGCCAATGGATGCGTCCACTGAAAGCGTCGCGAAACTGACTGCCAGGAAACAAATTGCCACGCCAGCAAGTGCCATCCGGCCCCACTTGCGCGCCTTGTCATGCAACTCACCTTCGGTTTTGAGAACCAGCCAGCAAGCGCCGAGCAACATGTATCCGATGACAACAGAGATACCGGTCAGAAGGGTGAATGGCGTCAACCAGTCGAACGCGCCGCCCGCGAAGGCACCGCCCTCGACATGAATGCCCTGTACCATCCCGCCAAGCATGATGCCCTGTGAAAATGCGGCGGTGAACGATCCACCATAGAAAGCGCCATTCCAGAAGATACGAGTGGGTCGACGCACGGCCTTGTGTCGGAATTCAAACGCGACGCCGCGGAATATCAATGCAGCCAACATGATAAGCACAGGCAAATAGAAGGCTGGCATGATGATCGCGTATGCGGTGGGAAACGCCGCAAACAGGCCGCCACCACCAATGATCAGCCATGTCTCATTGCCGTCCCAAACGGGCTCGACGGTGGCGGTCATCATGTTCCGCTCTTCTTCAGACTGCGCGATCGCGGTGAACATGCCAACGCCGAGATCGAACCCGTCAAGCAAGACGTACATCATGACGCCGATGGCGAGGATCAGGGCCCAGATGAAGGGTAGGTCGATAGCCATGTTCGCCTCCTATTCCGCCGCAACGATATCGTCGGATGTTTCGGCCTTGTCATCGACTGCGCCCATTGGAGACCCAGGAGGACGCCGCTCACGGCCAGAAGGGTCCGTGGGACTGTCATCAAAGCCGCGCGTGGCAATGCGCGCCATATATACGACACCGGCCGTGAAAATGATGGCATAGACGACCATGAACACGAGCAAGGACGTCGCCACCTGCCCGGCAGAGACCGGTGACAGGCTGTCCACCGTGCGCAAATGTCCATAGACCGTGTAGGGCTGGCGACCGACTTCCGCAGTAATCCACCCGGTCACGACAGCAATGAAACCAAGCGCGCCAGCCGGGACAGCCGCAATGTGGAAGAGACCCGGTGTGTCCAGCTTTTTCCTCCACCAGAGGAAGGTGCCCCAAACGCCCATGGCCAGCATGCCGAGCCCGGCCCCTACCATAATGCGAAATGCATAGAAGACGAGCCATAGCGGCGGCCGTTCGGATTCCGGAAAGTGGTCGATGCCATGAAGCATTTCGCCCTCCTCCAGGCCGGGGAAAAGGAATGAACTGGTGCCCGGAACCGTTATGCCCGCATGGCCGCATTCGGAACCATCCGGCCACGCGATCAGAACCGTGCCCTGCACTTCCTTGGATTCACACCATCCCTCCACCACTGCGATCTTGGCGGGCTGGTACTTGTGCGCAACTTCGCCCGACCAGTGTCCAACCATGATCTGGATCGGCAGCAGGACGGCCAGAGTGCCCGACGCCATACGAATTTGCCACTTGGTGGGCTCGGTTGTCCGACCTTTCAGAGTCTGCCACGCACCCGCAGCGAGAATTACCGCCGCAGTCGTAGTATAGGCAGCCAGCAACATGTGTGCGAGCCGACTTGGCAGGCTCGGATTGAAGATCGCCTCGATCCAGCTGGTTGCATAAAAATTGCCGGTCTCTGCATCAATCGCAAAGCCGGCTGGCGTCTGCATCCAGCTGTTTGCGGCGAGGATCCAGAAAGCTGAAATCGTGGTGCCGATTGCTACAGCGCATGTCGCAGCAAAGTGCAGCTTCCGACCAACTTTTTGCCAGCCAAACAGCATCACGCCCAGGAATGTTGCCTCCAGGAAAAAAGCGGTCAGCACTTCATAGGCCAACATGGGGCCCATGACGCTGCCGGTGATCTCAGAGAACAGGCTCCAATTCGTACCAAATTGGTAGCTCATCACGACCCCGGATACGACGCCCATGGCGAAAGCAAGCGCGAAGATTTTCACCCAATGCAAATAAAGTCGCTTGAAGACTTCCCTGCCGGTCTTCAGCCACAAGCCTTCGCATACCGCGAGAAAAGCCGCGAGACCGATCGTGAAGGCAGGAAAGAGAATGTGAAAGGCGACGACGAAAGCAAACTGAAGTCGCGACAAGATAAGTGCATCAAATTCCATGAGGCTCGCTCCGGATCATATATGCAATTTTTCTAATATAGTTTGCAGGCTGGCCAAACTTGACGAGCTGACGCGCGCCGGTCTGACGCAGGCGCGCCCAGTCAGCCCTTCCGACGCAATGTCCTGAATATGGCGTCAGCGCGCGCCGCAATGCCCCCATCGTCCTTCACCAGCCTCGCTGTAACGTGAACATGGTCACCGTCTATCAGCGTAACATGCGGATGCGCTTCCAGCCAGCAGCCCTCCCGAACGATGTCCATGAACTCCATGGTCAGCTTGAGCGTGACCGACATCTTGCCGGTCGCGCTCCAGACAGCCCATGCCAGCGCACTATCGGAAAAAGCGCAGGTCATTCCGCCGTGAAGGAAGCCCATGCCATTGCAGTGACGATCCAGCACCCACATGCCGGTGCGCACATCGCCTGATGCCGACGCACGATACGTGGGACCATTGTGTAGCGTGAATTTCCCGCGGGATGGCGTTGGCGCGAATCCCGGCGGCGGTTGTCTCAGCGGCTCAACCGCCTCACTCACCCATGTTTCCGAATACGTCGTGATGGACTGTATCGCCGGGCTCAATCCCCAGTTCGGCGGCACGCCCCCCCGCCAGTTCCAGCACGCCCTTCACCGGCACGCCCGGATTGATCCGACGCAGCGATCCTGGAACAGTTTCGCGAGCAATCGCCAGCACTTTGCCATCAGGATCAATGAACAGCATGTCCAGAGAGATCAGCGTATTCTTCATCCACATATTGGCTTCGCGCGGCTGGCCGAAATCGAACAGCATGCCAGCATTTTCTGCGAGCTCTTCCCGATTCATGAGGCCTGTCTGGACTTCTTCCGGGTCATTCGCCAATTCGACCGTAAAGCTGTGCTCAGTCTCTCCCGACATGATTGTGAGAGGGCCGGTTTCCAGCTGGGCGAAAGCCGCAGGCAAGAACAGGACGAGCGATGCAAAAGCAGAAGAGATGAAACGTATCATGGGGCTTGTTTAGACGGGTGCCCGCAAGGCGGCAAGCTGTCTTGGCTGCTGCTTACCCGCGTTTAATGTGGCTAACGTGCTCACCTTTTGAACCGGTTTCAATGCAGACTTCCAGATCCGTGCCAGGCTCAATATCTTCGTAGCCAGCTTTGCGCAGAACGACGGCGTGCACAAAGATATCCGTGTCATCGCCTTCGCGCTGAACGAACCCATAGCCGCGGGTGCGATTGAACCATTTCAGCGTGACCGTCTCGTAATCGCGCTCAACACCTTTCTCCTTGGCCACAGTGGCCCGAGGGCGTTCCATCTCAATTATGTTAGCGGTTTGCCAACCGCGGTCGCCTTTCACGGCGTCACAAACGATGCGCGCACCCTCATCGGCAGAGGATTCACCATACCCCCTCAGGCATGTCACATGCAGCATCACGTCTCCCGTCAGACTTGCGTCAGACGTCGACTCGGCGACAATAAATCCGTAGCCCTTGGCACTATCGAACCATTTCACATGGCCAATTACGCGCACGGCATCCTCCACGGATGCAGGCTCTGACTCTGATTTGGCGGCTATTCTCGTCATCAACCCGTATTCCCCAATCAGGCAACCTAAAATGTGTTAACGCGCTTGTCACGCGATCTTCACATCAAAGAATGGCTTTCTGCGCCCCTGCCCGCCGCTTACCCCCGCAATGTGGACAGAAATGGGCAAGCGCGGTGAGACACTGCAGCAACGCCCCGTCATACCTCCCTGCCGTGATCATCCTCACAGCCCATTTACCAAGAATATGCTTGCAACGTTAAGTAACGGAAAGCTATACATTGCTGCCAAACTTGGCGCGTAGATTGGAATATATGAGCAATCATACCCTCGACACCTTCAAAGAATTGCTCTTGGAAGGCCTGTGCGACAGCGATGTCCTGCCCCGGGCGCTCGAGATGGTCAATGCGCATTGTGGTGCGGAAACTACACAACTCATTTCCGTCAGTGATGCGACCTTCATTCTGGATTCCGCCGTCGAGGGCACCGTCGATCGCGACCTTTTCCAAAATGAGCAGGAGTATCTCGCCGTCAATCCGCGCACCCGGATTCTGGCCTCGCGCGAGATCGGCCGAATCATTCGAGACCATGAAGTGGCAGATGAGGAGACCGTGGCCACCAATGCCGCCTATCAGGAACTCCTGATTCCGGCCGGCGTCGGCCAGTTCGCCGGCACGGTCCTCGCCAGCGATGACTCGACCGTGGTGGCCCTGGCGATTGCCCGCCCCCGCGATGATGGTCCGTTTTCGGATGATTCCATTGCCCGCTTTTCTCAGATGGTCCGCGCAGCCATTCCGGTCACGCATCTTGCAGGGCGCATTGTCAGCCGGCAGGAAACGTCCCTGCTGGACATGTTCGGCCGCCAGGCCTGCGTCGCCATCCTGCACAAATCCGGCACGGTCGTCCGGCAGTCAGAACAGTTCGAGAAACTGCTCGCGTCCGGCGTGGTCCGCACCGATGGGCTCGGCCGCCTGGATCTCCTGTCCGACGAGAGCAACCGCGATCTGGCCCTCACCCTGCGCGGCCAGAGCAACGCCATTGGCGGCCGCTTTTCCTTCGCGCGCCTGCGCCCGGAATGCACCTATATCTGTTCGGTCACACCGGTGCCCCCCATCGGGCATTTCGGCGCCCGCTCCGGCCATGCGGTCCTGTTCATCGACAAGCTCACATCCGTGAAATCCCTGGACCGGAACCTGTTGCGCCAGACCTACTCCCTGACCTCAGCAGAATGCGATGTCTGCGAACGGCTCTATGCCAGCCAGACCGTAGCGGAAATCGCCACAGCCCGGGCTGTGGCGACCAGCACGGTCAAGACGCTTCTCAAGTCGATCATGCAGAAGATGGTGGTCAATCGCCAGGCCGAGATTGTGATAAAATCGTCACGTTTCGCGTTCGATTCTGGTATGTCCGTGCCCGTGCAAACGAATGCAGGCGATAAACCTTACGGATAAATTGCCCCTTCCCCCCGTTTGGGGGATGACAGCCCACTTTCTTAATGTTTCGTTAGCACTCACAAAGGGTGAAACGTTCGCTGAACGCGAGCCGGGAGTGGGGACACGCCCGCAATATCCGGCCCAATTCGGTGAGCTGTTGCTGTAAGATTGGCAGGGCAGAATGCGTGCGACAAAATTAAGTAAGCCACGGGCGGCATCGTATGCGGCAGTTGGCCTCATGATCGCATTTCTAGTGCCGGCCAGCGCATCAGCGGGACACCCGTCCACGGGGCATGATGCGATGACGCTGGATATTGAAGATTATGTCGGCACGCTTCGGATCATCCCGAACACCGAGGACAAGATCGAAATCATCTCCGTCGAGGACGGCGTCGGAAACCTTGGAACCCTGTCCGTGAGCACCGATGAAGATGGCGGCGTCTCGGTCCGCGGGGCCCCTGCCTCCCTCGCCATGAATTGCGCCCGCACCAATGGCGAACTCAGCATCTCTTTCGACAATGGCGAGATGCACCCGATCGGCGACTTCCCGACCGTGGTGATTTCCGCACCCACTTCCACAAATGTCCGCATATCCATGCGGGCCGGAGATGCCGAAATCGCCGATGCTGACAATCTCGAAATTCTGGCTGGCGGATGCAGCCGTATCATCGCCAACAATGTCACCGACACGTTCCGTCTGACAACAACCGGCGCCCTGGCCCTGGAAATGTCCGGCGCCGAAGTCGCTGAAATCGACGCCAGTCATGGCGGCCACATCCGGATCAGCGAAATCCGAAACCGCCTGCATGCCTGTCTTGGCCGGACATCCCGGCTGGTCAGCGACCAGCTCACCGGCACGGCTGAAATCTATCAGTCCGGAACCAGCCGGATCACGCTGGATTCCGTTACGCTCACGGACATCACGGCCGAACTCGATGGAACCGCGACGCTTCAAATGGCCGGCACAGCATCGGATGCACGTATGTCACTGGGCGGTGCCTCGCAGGCAAAGGTTTCGAATGGCATCACATTGGCACATGTCGATCTGCAACGCGCAGGCCGCCTCCTCGTGGATGGCGTGCGCTGGAAAGGAACAGGAAATGACTAGTCACCCAATCAGGATAATCCGCACCGGTGCGTGCGCCGGCATGGTCGCACTCGCCCTTGCCGGCAGCGCGGCAGCGCAGGAACTCGTCTATACGCCCGTCAATCCGTCCTTCGGCGGAAACCCGTTCAACTCGGCCCACCTCCTCGGCATCGCAAACGCCCAGGATGATACCGAGGCGCCATCCTCCGCCAGCGGTGATCCGCAGGCTGACCTGTTCATTCGGCAGCTGCAAAGCCGCCTTCTGTCAGGACTCGCCTCCGAGGTCGCCAATGCCATTTTCGGGGAGGATCCGCAGGATTATGGCCGGGTCGTCTTCGGCGACCAGACAGTCGAATTCGTGAGGGGTCTGGATTCGATCACACTGACCATTTTTGACGCAACCACAGGGACAACGACAGAAGTCGTGGTGCCGATTTTCACCACCGGCGGCTAACCGGGAATTTGTAGGGGACACACACTGTATGTGGGGACAATCTGGCCTCAAGCGTTGGCTGGCAACGCCTGTACTGACACTTCTGCTTGCTGCGTGCGGCACGCCGCCAAAAGCGTCCATGGACATGGCGGAGCCGACCGTGAATCCGCGCACGCAGACCGAGTATGCTTTGATCTGGCTGCCAAAGCCGACGGAGCAGATTCCGGTCGCCGTCTATGGCGTCGCGGACGAGACCGGCGCCTTCAAGCCGAGCGATACTGTCCAGACGCTGTCGCGCGCCGTGACTCAGGGCGCAACGCCGATCCTGATCAAGGCCCTGCAGGACGCAGGAGATGGCAGCTGGTTTACCGTCATCGAACGGGAAAAGCTGGATAATTTGCTCAAGGAACGCCAGATCATCTTGGAAATGCGCCAGCGTTATCTGGGGGAATCTGCAAAGGAATCGGTCGCACTTCCCGCGCTGCTTTTCGCGGGCATCCTGATCGAAGGAGCCATCACGGGTTATGATACGAATACGCAAACGGGTGGGGCCGGCGCACGCTATCTGGGAATTGGCGCGAACACACAGTACCGGGAAGACGCCGTTTCGGTGTATTTGCGGGCTGTAAGCGTCAAGACGGGCGAAGTCCTGATCTCGGTAACGACCGAACAACGCGTCGCGTCTGTCGCCTGGCAGGCCAACGCCTTCAAATATGTCGCCTATCGGGAGCTTCTCGAAGCAGAGGCCGGAATCACCCTGAACCAGCCTCGCCATGTTGCTGTACGCCAGGCGCTCGAAAAAGCCGTTTACGGATTGATCGTGGAAGGTGTAAAGTCTGGTCTCTGGAACTTCGAAAACCCCGATCTCGGCAAGACAGCGGTGGATTTCTACGATCAGAAATACCGCACCGAATTTCCAAAGGACGCCCTGAAGGGTGTGCCAAAGGAATTGCTGCAAGAGGGCGAAAACTGGGAGGCCAATGAAGCAAGTTGAGCTGATGCAATCAAAGCCCTGGACCGACTAGGACCAGGCAAAGACAAGATCGCGCGGCGCGAGCCGCAATAAGGGTGGGGAGAGACCGACTTCAAGTTGGCGCTCGGACCGGTCTCTCCCCGGGGATCTGCCATTTGGCGGATCTCCCGACCAATACTGCCTCAAGTCGAGGCAAGCAACTCGGGAGCGGCACTTTATGTTGCCACATACTGCAATCGCATCTGCACGTCCGCCCGCTGAGAACGCGCGCAGACACTCGACGCGCAATTCATTCGGCGTCCTGTCCATCTTGTTCGGCTTGGCCCTTCCCGCCGGGGCCGACACGGGCTCATTCGCCAATATTGAGCAGATTTCCGACATTCTTGAGCGCACCCGGCAGGCCGAGGCGCAACGCGCAAACACGCTGGAAGTCACCCAGTCGGGGCGCAATCTTGTCGTGGACGCCTATGTTCAGGGACAGATGAACCGGGCCAATACGGTCTCCCAATCCGGAGACAATGCGTCGGCCCGCATATCCGTGACGGGAGACTCGAACTCGTTCGCGATTCGCCAGGATTCGTCCCCCGTCGGCAGTCAGCCTGCAGGCCGCAATGATGCCACCCTCACAATCGAGGGCGACTCCAACGACGCCCTCATACGGCAGACAAATGATTTTGGTGAACTGTACTATAATTCCGCTTCCCTCACGCAGCTGGGACACGGCAACACCGCCGCAATCTATCAGACCGTCTCGCCTGGCGATCTTGTGGAAGGCGGCAATGTCGCCTCCATCGTGCAGAACGGTGAGGACAACGATGCGCTGATCGAACAGACCGGCGCCGGAAACACCGCGTCAATCGAGCAGGACGGAAACGACAACCAGGGTAAAATCTACCAGGACGGCGAAGGCCTGTCCGCCCTGCTCGTCCAGACCGGCGATGCGCTGGAATACACAATCAACCAGACCGGATGTGTCGTGGCCTCTGGCTGCGGCACGGTCACCGTGACGCAAGGCGCATACTGATGCGCGCCCGGTCTGAAACCGAACATGCCTCCAACTGTACATCAGCGGGGCGTGGCAGAAGCCATCGGGGGGACGCACTCAGCTTCCAGAATGGCCTTTTGAACAAGCTGATCCGAGAAAGGATCAGTGCGAAATGTGCACTGACAAGGAGACATCTCATGCGCACGAAACTTCTCGCCACCGCCGCAATCGCGGCACTTTGCTTCGGGGGACCTGCCTTCGCAGACGAATCAGAGGCGCTCATCAACCAGAGCGGCGTTTCAAACAATGCCGACATTGATCAGACCGAAGGTCTCGAAAACGAAGGCTATATCGACCAAACCGGCGACGAAAACTCGGCGTCCATCACCCAGAAGCACACACCTCCCGGATCGCAGATCTACAGTATTGCCACCAATACGGCCGACATCGATCAGACCAGTGCCGTCGGCGCTGCGGTTGGCAACTCTGCAACGGTGACCCAGACCGCTGACACCGTTACCGGGGCCGCCCCGAACTCGGTTGACATCGACCAGAACACCGCAGGTTCGCTCGCACAGACGGCTTCTGTTGACCAGGTCGGTGGCCAGGGCAACAGCGTGACCGTCGCACAAGGCCTTACCGACGATACGGGCGGTGAAGTCGCCACAGTCAGCCAGGAAGGCAATGACAACAGCGCGGTCGTCGCCCAGGACGGCACGGGCGACACAACGACGGTTGCACAGCTCGGTGATGCCAACGCGGCTTCCGTCACCCAGACGGGCAGCGACAATAATTCGACCGTTGACCAGATCGGTAACGACAACGACTCCACTGTCACCCAGAATGCAATCGGCGCCTATGCTGACAATGATCAGACAGGCGACAACAACGTGTCCACGATCGCGCAGACGGACGATTCCTCCAATGGCACGATCAACATCCCGAATGCCGATCCGGAATCGACGGTTATTCAGGCTGGCAACAACAACACCTCCACCGTGGATCAGACGAACACCGGCGGCGGTTTCAACCAGGTTGCCAATGTGAACCAGAACGGCGACACCAATTCCTCGTCCGTGACTCAGGAAGGCACCGGCCCCGGCTTCACGGGCACGCTGCGGACCAATGTGACCCAAACCGGCGGTTCCAGCTCGACTGTCAGCCAGACCGCTGTTGACGGACAGGCCAACAATGCCTTCGCCACGATCAACCAGTCCGGCGCTTCGATCTCCGAAGTCAACCAGTCCCTGGATGGCAACCGGGCAACCGGCATTACGGCCAATGTGACGCAGGATGGCGGTTCCAGCGCCTTTGTAGACCAGTCCGTCGAAAACACCGCGACAAGCGGTGCCGTAACGTCCGGGTCCGTGATCGCCACGCTCGATCAGAATGGTGGTTCGGTCGCAAACGTGAATCAGGGCATCGCTGGCAATGGCTCCACGAACATTTCTGCAAGCATCACGCAGGATGGCGGCGCAACGGCGAATGTCGACCAGTTCATGAACGGGGACGGTCAGTCCGGCCTGAGCACGACCATCTTGCAGGATGGCATGAGCACGGCCAATGTGTCCCAATCGTTCAACATGGATGGTTCGCAGAACTTCGATGCCATCGTCACCCAGTATGGTGATGGCAACACGGCCAATGTCGACCAATATGACAACGCACCAGGTGAAACCGGCCAGAAGGCTGACAACAGCGTTCTGGCTGACGTCTATCAGGACGGCTCCGGCAACACGGCGAACGTCACCCAGGAAGGTCGCGTCTGGCAGGACAGCTCGCTGAACGCCTATGTCACCCAGATCGGCTCCGACAACGAAGCCAGTATCGATCAGGACGGCAAGTCCAGCACGGCGGCCATCGACCAGATCGGCGGCGCATCGTTCAACATGGCCAGCATTGACCAGAGCGGCTTCTCAAACGATTCCTACATCGTGCAGACCGGTCATGGAAACACGGGTTCCGTTCTCCAGAATGGTGGCCGTGGAGATGCCGATATTGATCAGAGCGGGGACGATAACTCCGCGACGGTCACGCAAGGCAACAATTCCGGTCGCAACCTGACCGCCAGCGTCACGCAGAGCGGAAATGACAATACCGGTGAGATCACCCAGACGGGCGGCGAATTCTCCACCGCCTCGATCCTGCAGTCGACCGACGGCAACATGGCGACGATCTCGCAAAGCGGCGGTGACTTCAACGACGCGTCGATCAATCAGACGGTGACCGCCGGCAACATGGCCTCCATCGTCCAGACCGGGTCCTATAACTCGGCCACGGTCAACCAGTAACCCTGCCGTCCCGGGCCGGTTTTCCGGCCCGGGACCTTCATTCCACACACCGGAAGGACTGAGCCATGACGAGCCACACATCCTCGTCGACCGCCTATCCGCGCCCCGCGAACCTTGCTGGCGCCCTGCTCGTCCTTGCCCTCTGCACCGGCTGCACCACGCCGTTGGAGCCTCCCAAAATATTCACCATGCCGACCGGCGGCCTCGAGGCCGACACGCCTCCACCGCCCCGTCCCGATGGCCAGCGCAAGGATGCCGACGCAGCGGCCTACGCCATCAGTGCAGAACAGGTCGTTCCGGCCTCCGAAGACACCAGGCAGGATGCTGCGTCTGCGGGTTTCGGCCAAATTCCAGCGAACCCGGCGGCTGCCCGCCTGACTCGCGTCACGGACGCAGACGATCCCTGTATTGGCGACCTGGCTGGAACAGAGCGCTGTCGCACCAGCCTGGAGCCGAATGACGGGCTCACCCTGACCTCCGGCGAAGGAGATGGAACGCTGACCGTTGTCGTGCCCAGCGCGCGCGCCGTGACCGTCATAGATCCCGCCAGCGCCGTCAACGAGATCGGTCGTGGCAAGGCCGTGTCGCAGGCCGCCCAATCGGCCGGCAGCGAATTTCTCATGGGCACCGGCTCCGACGGCACCCCGCCGCCTCCGGACGAAGATGACATGTTGCCGGATTTCGGCACGGAAGGCCTGCCGATCGACGTCCTGATTCCCGGAACACAGCAATAAGCCCTGCAAGCTCCGGCCCGTCCGAGCGGCATGGCATGAAACGGGCTGACACGATCTGACACACGCTGGAACGGGAGCAAGCTCCGGCCTCAATGCAGTTGAACGAGGACACCTGACAAGGCGCGTGCCTCAGACGCGTCGGCCCCAAGCCTCCATGTCTTCCGGAATCAGTCGGCGCGATACTGAAAAAACAGGTTCAACACCGACTCAATGTGCGCGTCCACGATTTCTGGTTTCCGCACATCAATACCAAACAATGCTTGAACCTCGTGCGCCAGCACGAATGGCATCTGACAGACAGACGTCGTGATATAGAGGAAGGATAACGGGTTGAGGTCTGGCAGCTGTTCCAGAGTACTGGCACGCACCAGGCGCTGCGCAATCGCGTCGCGTCGCGGAATGAGAAAATTGTCCACTATCCATTGGAGCCGCTCGCCGCCTATCATCGCTTCGGACACCATGATCCGGGCGTGGTCAGGATTGGCGGCACAATGCCGAATGTAGCGTCGGAGGAGATCTTTGAAGCCCTCTAGCCCGTCAATGGGCGGAACGCCTGCTGTGTCGAGGTCGATCGCCTTGTCCAGGACCTCAAACATGTCCCGCACGGCTTTGGTCTGCCCCCACGAAAGTGGTCCATTATTTGAGTTAGTTCCGGCTTCAGATATGGAGCTGAGACATGGGCAAGAGATCTACGCCTGAAGAGATTATTGCGAAGCTGCGGGAGGTTGAGGTGCGCCTCGCGCGTGGTGAGGCGACGGGCCAGGCTGTGCGCTCGATCGGTGTGACGGAGCAGACATACTACCGGTGGCGCAAGGAGTATGGCGGGCTGCAGGTTGGCCAGGCCAAACGGATGAAGGAGATCGAGAAGGAGAATGCGCGGCTGCGTCGCGCCATCTCCGATCTGACTCTCGACAACCAGATCCTTCAGGAAGTCATAGAGGGAAAGTTCTAAGCCCTTCACGCAAACGCGAAGCGGTCGATCATGTGGTGGAGACACTCGGTGCAACAGAGCGCCGGGCCTGCCGTGTGATCGGCCAGCACCGTTCCACCCAGCGTAAGCCGCGTGTGGTGCGTCAGGACGAGGATGTGCTGACAGCGGCCATCATCGCCCTGGCCGAGCGGTTCGGCAGGTATGGCTATCGCCGCATCACAGCCCTGCTGAGACGGGATGGCTGGCATGTGAACGAGAAGCGCGTCTATCGCATCTGGCGGCGTGAGGGGCTGAAAGTTCCGATGAAACAACCAAAACGCGGCCGGTTATGGCTGAATGACGGCTCCTGTATCCGGTTGCGGCCAATGCACAAAGGCCATGTCTGGTCGTATGACTTCGTTCAGGACCGTACGCATGCCGGCAAGGTGTTCCGTATGCTGTGCGTAATCGATGAGTTCACCCGCGAATGCCTCGCCATCCGCGTCGAACGCAGGCTCAACTCCCGCGATGTGCTCGACACGCTGGGCGAGCTGTTCGTCGCGCATGGCCCGCCTGAGCATATCCGCTCCGACAATGGCCCGGAGTTCATCGCCACCGCGCTGCGTGACTGGCTTGGCCGGGTCGGCGTGAAGACGCTCTATATCGAACCGGGTTCACCATGGGAAAACGGTTACTGCGAGAGCTTCAACTCCAAGCTCAGAGACGAGTTGCTGGCGAGGGAAATCTTCTTCGATCTCAGGGAAGCCCAGATCCTGATCGAGGCTTGGCGGCGGCACTACAACACCGTGCGCCCACACTCTTCTCTGGGCTACCGACCACCTGCTCCACAAACCATCTTGCCCGCGGCGTTCATACCGCCTTACTGTGGGGAGGTGGCGGCATGAACGCCGCTACATGGAAACCGCCGGACTAACAATTCCGGTGGACCACCTCAGTGGGGCAGAGCATGCCCACTATCATCATACAGACCCTCTCCTAAAGCCTCTGGCAGTTCACGCGAGTTCCGCAACAACACCAAAATGGTCAGACCGTCTTCGACCATCTGGAAGATGCGCACTCTTCCCGTATACTCTCTTCACCTCAAACGAACCGGCGAAAGCTATATGGTCGATTGTTCGATCATTGATTTCGTCCAAGATACCGGTTGTGGCAAACTGGTAACCTGAGAATGTATCCTCCAACTTCTCATACGACTGCTTTGGCCCCCAGGATCTCGGAACCCGTCGATTGAAATCACCCAAGACAGTCACCGGCTCATCTCGAGCCCAACGCGCCAAATGTGGCTTAAGTATTTCCAGAAACCTCTCATGCTCAGTCCAAGGTTTGGCTCTCGGCTCAACTCCGAGCGGACTGGCAAAATGATACGGAATGCAAACACCTACAAATCTGACGACGTTGCCGTTGATCTCACTCCTGGCTGTTATGGCGCTACCGATCGCTTCAAGCTGCTCGATCGGTTCGACGTCTGCCCACGGATTTCGAGACCAGAGAACGACCTTGCGTTCATCGGGATGTTGAGGGCTCCATGCCCCCCCTCCGCCGAGATAACATGACCGCCGAAATCCGCCAGCGACTGCTTCCAAGCTTCGGTTAGACAAACATAGTCCGGCTCTAGCGACGCTATCTCATCCACGAGTGAACGTGCTTGCCATGAACTCGGCTTCCGCCGTTCAATGTTCCAGTTCACGATCCTCAACTCATCACTCCGTACTTCAATCGGTGATTTCCGTCCACCGGATCAGAATGCGTCACAATCGACTCAGATTGCTCGCTGACTCGCTTCTTTGATGCCTTCAGTAATTGTTACTGGAGACCGTTTTTCGACTCTCCTGCGCGCTCTGAGAGCGCACTCGCCGGAGAGGAGAAGTCTTAGAGTAACGTGGGTATAGTCACCCCCTTGCCTCGGCATTTACCCTGACAAGGATGTTGAACTACCCATACTCTGAGATGCGGCCGGATCGTCGGGCAGATCCAGCTTCAGCAGGCTGTTCACAATCCCCATCGTTCTGAAGCAACAGAACAGTTTTTTCCATCGATTGGAGCCAACCAGCAGTATTGGTCAACTCGGGTCTGGTTCCTTTGACAAGCCCGTCGCAAACTGGATGATCTTCTGCATTGCAATGAGTTAGCAAAAAGGTGATTTCATCCCTTCGCGAAGGTACACCTTAGAGACCCCCTCCTTGAAGCCAGTTCTTATCTCAATACCGCTGCGGCAAATGTGTGATACACATCAACAATATTGTGTCAGAGTCTCAGCTTGTGCAGAAGTCTTCTGTACTCCATCTGCAAACAAACGGGGAGCGAGATGAAACATCATGACATCAAAGCAAATGAAGGTCAGCGATCTGCACCCTCAAGTGCAAAAGCAAGTTGCGAGGATGCCGACCATATCTCTTCGAAGTCCGTTGTCGCGGATGCTGATGAAATCGGTCATGGCGATCGCCTTCCGGTCGCAGGCCGACGCCAATGTTCGTAGGCACACCGTAAAGCTCGAACATGTCAGCGTTCGCGTTTACGAACCGGTCAGCGAACACGCCGGCGCTGGAATGCTGTTCATTCACGGTGGTGGATACGTAATGGGCCAGGCAAGAATGAACGATCCTGATTGCAATCGGATCGTCCGCGAACTCGGCATGTCTGTGGTGTCAGTAGACTATCGACTGGCGCCCAAGCATCCGTATCCGGCGCCGCTCGACGATTGCTACAAAGCCTGGTTGTGGTTTCTGGACAACGCTGAACTCATGGGAGTTGATCCTTCCAGGATTGTCGTCGCAGGCCAGAGCGCAGGGGGCGGCCTGGCGGCAGCACTCTGCCAGAGGATTCTGGATGAAGGCGCCCCGCAGCCGGCCGCGCAACTTCTTTACTACCCTATGATCGATGACCGGACGGCAACACGAGGAGACCTCACACCAGTCCGGCATATCGCTTGGAACAATGAGAACAATTTTTTCGGCTGGTCTGCCTATCTGGGACATCCGCCGGATGACGGATCGGAGATTCCGCGTTGGGCTGTGCCGTCACGTCGCCCCGACTTGTCGAATTTGCCGCCAGCCTGGATCGGCGTCGGCGACAAGGATCTCTTCTACGGTGAAAACCTCGACTATGCGGAACGGCTCTCGAAAGACGGCGTAGAGAGCGAACTGGAAATTGTTGAAGATGTTCCCCACGGGTTTGACGCCCTGGCGCCCGAAGCAGACATCTCACGTGATTTCCGCGAGGCATCATTCGATTTCCTGCGTCGACGGCTTGGCATTGATAGCTGAAAAAAGGTCCCGGCTCCGCTAACCGGCGCCGAGACATTGGCAGTCCATCTGAGAGAAAACCTAGAACTTGGCAGAAAGCGAAACGCCGGCGGTCCGGGGCGCCGAATGAATGCCGATGAACCCACCGCTCGACGCCAAATAGCTCCCATTGTTCAGGATGATTTCGTCGGTGGCATTGTTCACAAAAGCACGAAGCTGGTAATTGCCAGACGTATCTGTAAGCGTCGCTGACAGGTTTATGTTCGTGTATTCAGACTGCCTCAACTCCGGATAGTCAATGAAGGCCAGCTTGTAATCTGCTGAGTGAAAGACATCTCCGCGCAGGCGCACGCTACCTAGAAAGCCGGAATTTATTGGAATATTCCACTCCGCCCCGAAATTCGCAGTGAACTCGGGTGCCCGGATTAGTTCTTCCCCGGTGAGGTCGACAGCGGGCGTCCCTGGCAATGCCTGGTCGGTCGTGATCAGGTCCGTATATTCCGTGTCCAGAAGCGAGACGCCCATATTGAAGGCAATATTATCCGTTGCGGCATATATGAGTTCGCCTTCCAGCCCGATCAGCTCCGCATCCCCATTCTCAACCAAGGTCGTCGCAGGCGGAATGGTGATGGTCGCTTGCAGATTCGTATAGTCATAGGAGAAAAGCGCGGCGTTCGCGGTCAGGGCACCATTCATCCATTGTGACTTGATGCCAAGTTCGTACGCATCCAGTTCTTCGCTGTCGAACAATTGCGGCAAGCTTAGCTGGTGTCCGCCTGATTTGATGCCCTTTTGCCAGTTCGCATAGACATTCACATTATTACTGACATCGAATTGCATGCCGAGCTTCGGCAAGACGTCTTCAGAGTCGATGTTTCCAGCCGGAGACGGCGCACCAAAAAACGTAAACTCTTTTTCCTCTGCGTTGAAGCGCAATCCGGCATTGATGCGCAGCCGTTCCGTCAATGCATAGGTCACATCGGCGAATGCCGCATAGGATTCCGTATCTTCAACCAAATCCCCCGCAATAACCTCGAGACGCGGCACCGTGGGGACGCCAAACAGAACTCCCGGAAACTCCACAGGCAGGCCAAGTTCAAACTCTTCGCTGAAATAGTAGGCCCCGATCAACCAATCCAGCGCACCCGTCTGGCCATACAAATTGAATTCCTGGCTAAACGATTGGGACGGCCTAGACGATCCCGTAAGATCGGCGAAGAAGAAGTTGGTCCCGTCCGCATCAAATGAATTGTCGATCTCATGATCGACATAGCCGGTAATGGAGCGGAAGGAGACTGTTTCCGAAACATCCCAGTTCACCCGCGCAATCGCAATGGTCGTCTCGGCATTTCCGGAATGATCGCCGTCCGCGTACACTTGGTTAGGCGTTGTTGTGAAGTTCGCGTTGGTCATGAACAACGCCGCAGTTCCAGCAACAACAAATGGTTCGGAAACAACCGACTGCCAACCAAAATTTCCAGTGTCCTCTTCATGCTGAACAGAAAGGTCGATCGTGACGTTGTCTGATGGCTCAATCTTTAGAGCCCCGCGCGCATGCCACAGATTCTGATCACCAAGATCCTGACCGGTATTCAGCACCTTCACATAGCCATCCTGCTTTTGCACGCCGCCGCTCAACCGGAAGGACAATCCCTCCGAGATGGGACCGGACACGACGGCATCGACACCACGGCCGTTACGCTCCTCAAACGTGGCAACAATTTTCCCTTCGAACGTGTCGCTCGGTCCGCGCGAAACATAGTTCACCGCGCCGCCCGTCGCATTGCGCCCGTAGAGCGTGCCTTGCGGTCCCCGCAAAACTTCCACGCGCTCGAGGTCCACCTGGCGCAGCAGCGCCATTGTGGCGCGCGGGAGGAAAACGCCATCGACATAGGTTGCAACGGAGGGTTCAGCCACGCCCGAATCGACCGTCGTGCCAATACCGCGCACTGTCACGAATGTGTTTCTCCCGAATTTTCCGAATGTCAAATTCGGTATCTGCAGGGCGAGGTTTTCGACATCATCGACACCGCGCGTCTCTAGATCATCTCCACCGACCTGCGAGATTGAGGCGGCGACATCCTGGATGCTCGCCTCTCGTTTGGTCGCCGTGACGATCACAGTCGCCTGACGAGATTCCGCTTCGACACCTTCACCCATTTGCGCGATCGCAGGTGTGGTCAACGGCATTAGAGCAACGCATGCCGCCAGCCCGCCCCACCTTGCCGCTGCGGTCGTTCTTCTTGCGGTACCGGCTTCGCCAGACGCAGTTGTGGTGTCTTGATTGTTGGTCATCCTCGTTCCTCCCATGCGGACTAATTGTATTATGCGTTCCGCTTTTTGATACAAAGATTACGTTTTGTGTCTTGTGTCAACTCGGGGGTGACAATTGCATATTATTGTGTCATTCAATCCGTCATGAACAGAAGGAGAGGCGGGTTCAAAACCTCTTCCGTGCTTGCAAATCGAGGTTTGCAACAAACAACCACAGAGAAGGGATGGAACGACAAATGACGGATTTTGATCTAATCATTTCAGGAGGATTTCTTGTCGATGGCACAGGCAGTCCCGGTGGCTATGCAGATATCGGAATCATTAATGATCTGATCTCTGAAATTGGCGACCTGCGGGGCCGCAGCTCAAAGCAGACCATTGACGCCACCGGAAAAACCGTCGCGCCCGGTTTCATAACGCAGCACACCCACTACGATGCAGCCTTGTTCTGGGATCCGTACTGTCTGGATGCCGGTCGCAATGGTGTCACGACCGTCGTGAATGCAAATTGCGGTTTTGGAATTGCTCCGGTTCGAGAAAAAGACCGCGAGCGGATCATGGGCATGCTGGAAACTACGGAGCAAATCCCTGTGTCCCACCAGAAAGCAGCACTGCCGTGGGACTGGGAGTCCTTTCCCGAATACATGGAACGCATCCGCGGTTTGCGGAAAGGGCTGAACGTCCTGACGTTTCTCCCGCTCAATCCCCTGCTCGTCTATGTGATGGGTGTAGATGCCGCCAAAACGCGAGGACCGAATACAGAAGAACTGGCCGAAATACATCGCCTGATCAATGAAGCAATGGACGCCGGGGCCATAGGTATTTCGATGTCGGTTATGGGTGCCGAAGGCAATTCACATGTCGATACGGACGGCACCCCCATGCCGACCGACCTCATGGACCATGACGATATTCTGAATATTTGCCGTGCAGTCATAACGCGCGGCGAAGGCGTCATCCAGATGTTGCCCCAGATCATGTATTTCGGCGATCGTTCCATCACACAACGTGTAGCCGAATTGGCCCGCGGGACGCGCGTGCGGGTCATACATAACGTATTCCTGACACATGATCTGGTGCCCCAAGTGGTCGACGAAGACCTTCAATGGCTAGACTCCATGCGCGAAGCGGGATGCGACGTAACAGCTGGTGCCCTGATCAATCGCGGTTGGGTAGAGGCCGGCATCCGAGAACTCGATACCGCCGCAGGCCAACTTCCCGCAGTCCGCAAAATCGTCGGCTGCAGTTCCGATGCCGAAATTCTTGCATTGATAAAAGACCCCGCTTTTGTTCGGGAGTTTGAGACGCAATACGCGGAAATGGGTGCTGCAAGCGGCGCGGCGGGCCTGGAAGGCCAAACCGTCATAGCGGTCGGCGAACATCCCGCGCTTCAGAAATTCCTCGGAAAAACTCTGGCGCAGGTCGGCGAAGAAATTGGCGTGAGTGCTGTCGCCGCCTTGCTGGACCTTGGCGTCAAGTCGGATCTGGACCTGCAAATGAAATCGCCGCCGATCGCGTCAATCACGCCGGATCAAGCGGTACGCTTCATGGCGAATCCAGCCGTGGTCCCCGGTGGTTCAGACGGTGGAGCCCACACAAAGGCGTTTGGCATGGGGCATTACGCAACCGACCTGTTGATCTGGTTGGTACGAGAGGAAAAACTCAAGACACTGGAAGAAATGCACTTCCAGCTCAGCTTGAAACATGCGCGTTCGGTCGGCATTCGTGATCGCGGCGCCCTACTCCCCGGGTTCAAGGCGGATATCCTGATCTACGATCTCGACCAGCTTCACTTCGACATGAGCAAGTATGAGATTGTCCACGACATGCCCGAAGGCGACTGGCGCCGCCAAGCTCGCGCGGGCGGCTACGACTGTGTTATCGTGAATGGTGTGGTCACTCACCAAACGGACCGCCCCACCGGAGCAACCCCCGGTGCATTCGTTCGTGTGACGTCGAAATCCGCCCCATCACCACTCATGGCCGCTGAATGACGTCAACTTCAGGGGGGGCTGCCATGTGCGCTCTAATAGACTGTGAAGTATGGACTAAATGCGGTCCGGCAAGATACTTACCCATTCAAGCAAAGGCCTGTGAAATCCTGTATGACTGACACTACCGCTCCCGGCCCCGAAACGACACATTCCGGCGTGTCCAGAAAAGCGGTGGTTGACGCTGCCCTGAAGTGTTTCAGGCAGTTGGGACCTCACAAGACGTCAATGAGTGACATTGCTCGCGAGGCCGGCATATCTCGGAAAACGCTTTATCGCATGTTCGAGGACCGGCCCGCGCTGGTGAATCAGGTTCTGTTCCAATTGCTGCGAGGCATGGGATCAAAGTCTGCCGGTGCGGTCGCCAAATATTCGGACGTCAAAGAAGCCCTGATCGAAGGCTCGATCGAAAACATACGCATCGCGCAGGAAGAAGAACTGTTCCAAGCGATCATACTGAACGAAACGAGCACCCAAATGGAGCACTTTCTCGTTCAGGGCAACGATGCCGTCCGGGCCGAGATTGTGAAGATCTGGGCCCCGGTTTTCGAGCGCGGGCGGGCAGAAGGCACGCTTCGCAACGATCTGTCCGATGAACGCCTTGCGGAGATCATCCAGAACGTCCATTCGCTGGTCCTGATGCGCAAGGATGAGACCGAATCCGCTCAACGGGCGTTTCTGGAAGACCTGCTGTGGGCTGCACTTACAAATCAGTCTGGCAGTTGATGTTAGGATAGGCCGTTACGCCGGACCGAGTGCCGGTTGCCGGGCATGGCTCCACTGCCTGGGAGACTGACCGTAAAGACGCTTGAACTCCCGGCTGAACTGCGACGAGCTTTGATAGCCCACGTCCCAGGCGGCCTCGGACACAGTCTTGCCCTCAGCGATCTTCATAGCGGCATTATTCAGGCGCATTGACTTAACGAACTGGATGGGGGTCATCGTCGTCGCCTCCTTGAATCGCCGGTGGAACACCGCGCGGCTCATGCCAACATGGTTGGCCATGTCGTCAATGGTGACCTGTTCGCTCAGATGGCTGGACAGGTAGTCGATGGTGCGCGCGATTTCGTTGCCAACACCGAAGGCGCGCCGCGCGGCGGACCCTGCCTCCCCCTTCAGCAGGGCATAATACAGCTCGCGCAGACGCCCCGGGCCCAGCACCGCCGCGTCCACCGGATTATCGAGCAGCTCCAGCAGCCGCAGCAGGGCCTCAGTAAATCCGGCATCCCATTTCGCCAGCGCCAGCGCTGGCTGCGACAGGCCGTCGTGTCTGAAACCGGCGCCGGCGGTGGTCTCCATCTCAATGGCAAGATCCCGCATCAAGCGTGGCTCCAGCGCGATCATCACTCCCAGCAGCGGGTTGTCGTCCGATGCCTGCGGGGCCCCCGCTTCAACAGGCAGGGTCATAGGGCACAGCAGGTATTCTTCGCTGCCATACGCGTGATGTTCGCCGTCTAGGATGGCCTCTTTCACACCGCTGAGAATTGCCACAACGGTGGGCTCATAGACGGCGGGCGCGCAGGGAACGGGTTCGGTCACGCGGAAAAGCTGCACGCCCTTCAGCGCGGTGTCGACCACCCCCGCCTCGGGAAGGCGCTGGTCGATCAGGTGTCTGATCTGGTCTTTGCTCATGATGCTAAACTGGCAAGGAAGATGCTGCTTTACAATACGGACGAGACAATCAGGCATGTATTAGCGACGATTACGTCTGTTTCCTGCACTTTCCGAGAGCCATCTACCTTCTAGGAAAAAATCAGACATCCGAACAGACGGCCAGTAGCGCTGGCAGGAGAAAACATTGGCAGACACGACATTCGGACGCAAGGGCTGGACGCCCGAACGCCTCGGCGACCTGAGCGGCAAGACATACCTCATCACCGGGGCGAATTCGGGCGCGGGCTTTCAGGCGGCACGAACGCTTCTGAAGATAGGCGCGAAGGTGGTAATGCTGAACCGCTCGACCGAGAAATCGAAAGCGGCCATCGGAGAACTGAAACAGGAAATCGGCGAAGCGGCCGATGTCAGCTTTGTTCGATTGGATCTGGCGGTTCTGGATAGTGTTCGCGATGCGGCTGCCGAGGTGTTGACGACCGTGCCGCGCATTGACGCGCTGATCAACAACGCCGCCATCGCCCAAGTGCCCACCCGCAAGCTGACAGTGGATGGGTTCGAGAGCCAACTTGGCACCAACCATTTCGGTCACTTCCTGCTGAACGGCCTTCTGTTCGAGCGGATCGCGGAAAGCAAAGGCCGGATCGTTATCGTGGCCAGCCTTGGCTACAATATGGGTCTGAGAACCATCAACTTTGACGACATGAACTGGGAAGAAGGATACGGCGCGAACACAGCTTATTCACAAAGCAAACTGGCGCAGATGATGTTCGGCTATGAGCTGCAAGACAGGCTGGCCGCTGCGGGGCGCAACGATGTCGAGGTTTTCGTCTGCCACCCTGGTTCGTCTGCCACCTCGTTGATCTCTACCAGCGGCAGCCGCACCATGCGGTTTATCTGGTGGTTGATGACCAAGACACCGATGGTCCAAACCGCTGAGCAAGGGTCTTACCCGGAAGTCATGTGCGCCACCGAAAAGGCCCTGACCGAACAGCGCGCCCTCTACGGCCCCACCGGCACCCGCGAATTCGTAGGACCGGTCGGCAAGGGAACCCTGAACGCCCATGCCTATGACAAGGCGGTGATGGCGCGGCTTTGGGACGTGTCCGAAAAGGCCGTCGGATTCGAATGGTCACTTTAATTCCCTGAAGGTCCCCGGCCCCGCGCGGGTCGAGTCAACCTGACGGACTGTTGCCATCTGCTTGGACGCGCGCAGGAAATACGCCATCGCAACGGGTCCTTGCATGTCCCGCCAAGGTGGGCGCTGTCAGACGGCTTCGAACCAGTCTCCGCTTTTCGCGGATGTACAGGTCTCAGGCGGCGATCAACGCGCGCCATTCGAGAAGAGCAGCGTCACGTAGCAATTTGAATCCGGCCCTACTCTCGATATTCCTTTGATGATTGAAGTGATTGTGCACCAACGAACCGATTGAAGCTTTTTCCCAAAGCCTTCGGATACGCTGAAACGAGACATTTCGTATATGCCGTAGGTTCAACCCGACAAGTACACTTCGCCTTACACAAACAAGAGTTTGCCACCCGCAATCACCGACGAGAACCGCTAGATTCTTCCTATCGACAACCAACCGAAAGGAAGACCAATGCTGTTCCCAGAACTTGAAGAAACACCTTCAAACCACCGGATGTCCCGGTTTCTCGAACTCTCTTTCGAGTACCGGACATCCACACCCGCCGAGCTTGCCGAAAAGCTTGGATACAAGAGAGACACAACCGTCGTTCAATGGATGCGCGGCTCTGCCAAGGTCCCGCTCCGACATCTTTCAACAATCGCCAACTTCTTCAGCCACGACGTTGCCCATGTGCTTTCAGCCTGGCTCGCTCAGGAATGCCCGGATGACCCTGAGATTGTGTCTGTCGCAGACCGGGTGATTACCATTTGGGAGTGGCAACTCGTCTATGTGGCACGTGACATCCACAACTACTACGACGAGTAGCTTCAGAAAGCTCTGAGAGAGAGTCACCAGAGCGCGTTTGACGACTTCAGAAAGCCAACCAGTACTGAAGGGTGAAACGCGCTCTACGGACTCCTGAGAGCGCAGTCCATGCGAATGGAAGAAGTCTCAGGGATCACCAACCTCCTCCGCTCGGGTGCGACCAATATCTTCCGCTCAAACCGTCGAGAAATACCCGTACCGCGAACCCGATTGAATGGCGGCGAACTTGTGCGTTGGAAGGTAGATCATGATGTCAGGCGTAAATAGACAACGACCACTTCCCCTGACAATTGCCTCCAGCTCTCCTAACGCGCAGCCGCCAATTTGAGATACCTCTCCCGATTGGCGCTCGACTTCTGCCGCGCCTCCTCGATGGCCTGTCGTTCCGACGCGTCCAGAAGCGCTTCCAGCAGGCGCTCGAAATGGCCCTGCATTGCTTCACGAGCGGCTTGTGGATCTCTGGCTTCCAGAGCATCGAGGATATTCGAATGCTCATTCACGCGATGTGACGTGTCATCGAGACACACGGCTGAATAGACTTTCCGGACTGCGTCAATTTCATTGCGCATACGCCAGAGGTTTTGCAGGAAGAACACGTTGGCCGCATTGCCCGTGGCCTTCGCAATTTGAAGATGGAAGTCGCGATCAGCTTCGTCGCCGTCAGGAGTATCGTGCGTCGATGACGCCATCTTTTCTATCGTTTCCCGCAGTCCTTCAATTTGCGCGTCGGTGATCTGCGTGGCAGCGAGAGCGGCGCACTCGGATTCAAAGATCAGGCGGGTCTGAGTTAGCTCGAAAGGTGTAACACGCGGCAGTATAAGTCCGCTCGATTCGTCGGCATCGCGTACATAGACGCCGGACCCGACCCTGATGTCGAGTCGCCCAATGGCCTCCAAAGAGATTTCGGCCTCTCGCACCACGACGCGGCTCACGCCAAATCTCTCTGCCAGTTCGCGCTCTCCAGGCAACCGCGTGCCCGGCGGATAAGATCCGGACTCGATCATATCCAGAATAGCTCTGGCAACGGTGTGGTAAAGGCGCTTCTCTGACATCAAATGGTTCCTTCAAGCAGCATGTCAGGTCTAAGGGTAGACAACAAAATCCCGATTGCGACGACATTATACGTAATTTTAAAAGGTTTACAAATTGGTTGGACCAATTTGTAAAAAAATTCGCGCGAATCTCCGAATATGCCTCTAAACCGCTAAATCCAGTGATCATGCACGAAAACGCCCCACACACGTGGGGCGTTTCCTGTCGTGAATCGGCTCACTACTGTCTTCTAGAAGCTGTAGCTGGCGCCGAATGAAATCCTCCGATCAGTCAATCCCTGGAAACACAAGAGCGCCCCTTCGTTGACGCAGGATTGCTGAACCTCAGATTCGGTGAGGTTCACGCCTTCAATTCCCACACTCAGGCTCTCGGTCACATCATAATTGATGCTCGCATTGAGCTGTCCCCGAGCCTCCTGAACAACGGGGAATCCCCAAGGGAAGCTGGACGTACTGCCGAAATCTGTTGATCGGTACGCGTCACGCCACGTGTAGCGGGCACGGGCAGAAAGGCCATATTTCTCGTAGTAGAGTGTGGCGTTATACGCATTCTCCGACAGATCAATCAGTGGCTGCTGGAACGTCACAGGTGTTGTCGCACCCAGGGCGGCAAACACCTGATTGGCGCGACTCGTCGCAGTGTTCACCGTTTCACCGCCAGAAAATTTCTGATTGGTATAGTTTGCAAGTACACCGAAGCCAGACGCCCAGCCGAGCCGATCCTCAAACTCAGAAAGATCATACTGGAACGCAAACTCGAAACCTTCCTGTGTAGTCTCACCGGGATCGTTGACCGTCGTCGAAACTGGCACACAGATACCGACTGGCGTGCCGCTGGCCGCAAACACGTTCGGATCGGCAATTGGGTTGAAAATACCCCCCGCCTCGCACGGATCGGTCAGATCACGGAAACCTGTGACCGGATCTTCGAATGGGTCTTCCTGCTGAGTAACGAACAGGTCGGTACGCTTCTTGTTGAAATAGCCGATGCTTACCACAGCGGAGGGCGCGAAATACCACTCAGCTGCGATGTCGAAGGAGTCTACCTGTTCGGGCGCCAAGCCAGGATTGCCGATCTGAACCGGCGGGTTCGGACTGGTGCTGAACGTCCGCGACGTTGACAGGTCATCAAAGTTCGGGCGCCTGATGTCCCTGCTCAAGCCAAAACGCAGAATCACATCTTCGGTCGGGTTGGCCACAAGGTTGAAACGCGGCAGCAAGAAATCATAGCTGCCTTCCGTCGAGACCCGCATCGCGGTGCCATTGAGTATAGAATTCCCGACTGAAGTAATGTCCGTTTCCAGATAACGCAGGCCTGCATTACCGCGGAACATACCGTATTCGAAGTTGGCTTGCGCATAAAGGGCATGGGTTTCTTCCTCGATGTCGAAAAAGGCGCTTTGACTCGAGGTGGGCGAGTCAATTGATCTTGATCCACCATGTGCAGAGATGGCCGCATTTAGGGCAGCAAGCACACCATCGGGATTGGACGCGGCGAGTTCTGGATTGATCAGCAGAAAATCTGAAACGTACAGCGCCCGGCCATCGGCTGCATTGAAGTTGTCCGGACCGGCAACAAGGAGATCCGCAAAAAGATCCCCCCGCGGACTATCAGCCATTGAACGCAATCCGACGTTTGAACGAATTTGGTCGCGGGTGCTGGAGGTTTTGTTGTAACGATACCCCGCATCAATAGATGTGATGAATTCGCTTACGGAGCTGTCTGTCAGATCATAGGTGAAGTCGGCACGAAACGCGTCTTCACTGTTGTCGGACCTGTCCTCGCCGATATTGACATCACGCAAAACAACGTTTGCCGGATCAAGCAACTGTGCGGTTGTCGGACCAAATGCGGCATCCTGCGCAACGGCAAAGGTCAGCGCCCCCCCACTCAGATCGTAGACGAATGGGACAGCGTTGTCGTTTCCGCCACCAGCATCCAGCGGAGCGTTGGGATTGATGAAATTGAGCGTGGTATTGAAGCTCGGTGTCGTGGAATCCGATGTCGACGTTGAGAGCTCGACACGGCCCGAAAGATTGCCGCGCCGCCAGTCGGCCCCCAACCGGTAGATTCTGCTATCTGTCAGGCGGGAGTTTGTATCGGATGAAAAACGAAGGTTCGGATCGTCATCATCATCAGCCAAGTCGACCGGTATGACACCTCTGAGCGCCGCCTCAATGCTACCGAGGAATTGCGCGCCGTCTTCGCCGCTCAACGTGCCAAAATTCACTGTTTCGAAGGCAGACGGAATGGAGATGTTATTTAGGCTGCTGACCCCCGAGGCCTGCACCCTGGAGCTTTCTTGCCGGCGCTCCTGATCGTTCAGAACAGCATCAAAGTACAGCTTCACGCCATCATTCGGCGCCCACTCTACCGTACCGGCTATATTGGTCGTCTCGTACTCAAAGTTGTCGTAGTCTTGATTCAGGAACTGTATTGGCAGAAAATCAAAAGACTGCGCACTGTCGGCACCACTATCTGACGCAATCAGGTTATCGCGGTCTGCACGAGGACGAAACGCGGTAACGTCCTGCTCAGCGTAGCTGACGCTGATGACGGTCCCGATCTCACCCATGTCCGTTGACCATTTATTGCCATAGGTCCCAGCGAGCCGGGGAGTGATACCATCGGTTGTGAGGCTGCTGTCCTCGCCCTGAATTCGTATCGTCGTCAAACGCTCAGTAAGGTCAAGCGGACGAATTGTTCTGAGATTGATTGTCCCGCCCACAGAACCTTCAATCGTCTTTGCCTCAGGAGCTTTGGTTACCTCAACAGCCGCGATCATGGCAGCAGAAACATCTTCAAAACTAATGCCACCCCGACCAGAACCAGACCCCACGGTGGACACACCGTTTATCTCGGTGCGGTTTGCATTTGTACCGCGGATCTGAACCCCGGTGCCCACACCAGCTTCGCGAGTAATCTGAACACCCGTGATATTCTCCAGAACTTCAGCAAGGTTTTGGTCCGGCAGCTTACCAATGTCTTCTGCTTGGATGACTTCAATCAGATTATCGGCAGCACGCTTTTCACTAAGTGCGCTTGCGAGCGATGAGCGGATTCCCGTCACCACAACCGTATCCTGGCGCGCTTCACCTTCAGCGGCCGGTGCTGACACGGTGACCGGTTCTTCCTGCGCCCATGCTGCGGCACCCAACGGCAGCGCGACACCGGCAAGCAGTGCCGCCCGCCAAACCCGCTGCCTCCTCAGACTGACAGACTCATCCTGTTTAAACGTGCGCATACTGAATTCCTCCCATTTATATTTTTGAGGCCTCGTCTCGACGCAAGGCACTTCGAAGACTACCAACACCCTCCGCTGATGGTATGTCAACCACTTTGGTATGCATATTTGTCTATATTGGTATGACCTCTAATCAGTTTTCCGAGCTAGTATTGTAAATTTGCGACACCCCCCCCCAAGCGACGGGGATCAAAAAGAACATTTTTAACAGCGCAAGAATTAATTGGTTGACAAATTGGTCTGACAATTTAGCACTGCAGAAAAGCCGGATTACACGGCCTCGGGAGAAAAGCATGCGTTTAGGGCTCATCAATGCGACGGTAATTTGTTTTGCTTTGGGCGCTTGTCAGGCTGTCCCCGCACTGCCTGAAGTTTCTGAAGCCACACCCCAACGCCCTCATAGCCATCGTGTCATCCCCGTCTCCAATCAGGAAGACTATTTCAATGCAGCAACCAATGCCCAGCCAGGAGACCAGATCGTTCTCCAGAACGGTGTTTGGCGCGACTTTGATATGCTTCTCGACGCTGAAGGGACAATCGAAACTCCCATTACCGTATCGGCTGAAACACCTGGCAAGGTTATCTTGTCCGGACAGTCGAGCCTGAGACTGGCCGGCAAACACCTTGTCATATCCGGTCTTGTTTTTCGGGAAGGTTATACGCCGCGCACTGAAGTTATCAGCTTCCGGCGAGACAATGACAATCTCGCCTATAATTCACGTGTCACCGAAACAGTTATCGAAAACTACTCCAACCCAACCAGGGCGCAGCGTGACATCTGGGTTGCGATGTATGGCCAGAACAATATGTTCGATCACAATCACTTGTCGGGCAAGCTCAATTCCGGTCCTACAATGGCAGTCCGCCTCAATACGGAAGACAGCCAGAACAACAACCATGTCATTCGAAACAACTATTTCGGGCCTCGCCCAGTGTTCGGGTCAAATGGGGGCGAGACGCTTCGTATTGGAACCAGTCATTATTCGCTCACGCACTCGGGCACACTCGTGGAGAACAACTACTTCGACCGCTGCAGCGGCGAGGTCGAAATCATTTCGAACAAATCAGGCGGTAATACGTACCGTGGGAACACGTTCTTCCGGTCGCGTGGTACACTCACCTTGCGCCACGGCAATGATACCTTGGTTGAGAACAACCTCTTTGATGGAGATGGCGCTCCTTATACGGGAGGTGTCCGCGTTATCAATGCGCGCCAGACCGTGCGGAACAACTATTTCAAGGATCTGACCGGAGAGAGATTTTCTGGTGCGCTGGTCGTAATGAATGGGGTACCGAACTCGCCGATCAACCGCTATCATCAGGTTGATGGCGCAATTATAGAGAATAATGTGTTCGATACTGTCCGCCGCATTGAGCTGGCCGAAGGATCCGACGCTGAACGCACGGCCGTACCTGTCAATTCCATTTTCCGAAGCAACATTGTGATTGGAGAAGGTAGCGACGCGCCATTTCGAATACAGGACGACCTAAGCGGAATTACTTTTGAGGACAATGTGACGACGGCTGCTCCACCGTCGGAAATAGCCTACGGGTTCGAAGTGTTGCCAGCCGTCACAGCCAAAACACGACTACCCGTCGGGCATTCCCTTGGTGTCCAACGCACTGAGACCGGTGCTGACTGGTATCCCAAGCCATCTGTGTCATCACCGTTCGACGGAGGGGAGCGGATCGAGGTCGTCGCAAGTCCCGATGCGTTGGGAACAGCCCTCGCCCGCGCCAAGGCGGGCGACACACTGGTACTTACATCGGGTCAGTATCGCGAATCCAAGCTGGTCAACTTGCAGGTCCCGGTCACGGTGGAAGCCGCAGACCCAGATAATCCACCAGTCATCACATTTGAGCGGCCAAATTTCGTACAGCTTTCTGGTAAGGGAAGCCTTCGGATGCAAGGCGTGAGTGTTTCGGGCGCAGCCTCCCCCGATGCCAGCGGTAACAGCTTCATTTTTACCACTTCGATGGGTGGCAGCGGAAACCACACGGTCGAGTTGGCAGACATGTCATTTACCGGCTTCGACGTGAATAAGGGATTCTCGGTCGTATCTGCAGCCAAGGGTACGTTTTACGACCGGATCAAGATTTCCGGATCCCACTTCAGCGATATTTCTGGCACCGTCATCAAACTGGATACCGAAACGGACGACTACGGAATATACAATGCCGAATATGTCATCATAGAGGACAGCTCGTTCGAGCGTATCGGCGGACCTGTTGCCGCCGTTTATCGTGGCGGTCGGGATGAAAGCACGTTTGGCCCTCACGTCTGGGTCAGCGACTCGAAGTTCGACGATGTTGGCCTGCGAGGTGGCCCTCTCATGGAGCTACACGGTGTTCAGAATCTCAAAATCAGTGGAAACCAAATTGCCAACGCGAAACCGGCGCAACTGACCATCACCACTGGCAATCCCGAAGTGGCGGTGTCCGGCAATACGCTCATGGATCCAAGCGCCGCAGCTGTCTTGACCACTGTGGACCTGAGGTAAAGTGATGATACGCGCCTGTTCCCTCCGCACCACTATCGCCAGCGCGGCACTGTTGACGATGGCGCCGACACTATCAGGCTGCGCACATTCTGGTAATCCCGATAGTTACTCTGCAGTCAAATCGTCCAGCGCTCCCCTCTTTGAGCAGTCCGTCGATAAGATAAAACAGGATCTGGAAGCGCGCATGAAAACCGGCGTGCCGGTGCCGGTGCCGATCGACGCGGGGGGCGGCTATACTCATGAGCAACATAAGCAAAACGCCAAGACGATCTACGAAGCCGGCATGCTCTACGAGCTCACGAGTGATGAGCGTTACAGAGAGTTGGCGACATCCATTCTACGGGACTATTCGGCTCTCTATCCGGAACTGGGATTGCACCCCCAGCGAAAGGAACAAACGCCCGGCAAACTCTTCTGGCAAAGCCTGAATGAAGCTGTCTGGCTCGTCTACGCAATTCAGGGCTACGAGGCCATCAGGGCAGACCTGGACACAGGTACACGAGCAGAAATCGAGTCCGGCGTCATTCGACCGATGGCCGATTTCCTGTCAGAGGGCCAGCCACAAACTTTCGACCGTATTCACAATCACGGCACGTGGGCAGCAGCAGCAGTCGGCATGACCGGATATGTGCTCGAAGAAGATACCTGGGTGAACCAAGCGCTTCTTGGCCTTGATCAGTCTGGTGATGCCGGGTTCCTGCGGCAGCTGGACGAACTGTTTTCGCCCGATGGGTACTACGCTGAAGGGCCTTACTACCAGCGCTACGCCCTGATGCCTTTCGTCCTGTTTGCGCAAGCAATTCAGGAGAACGATCCGGAACGGGATATCTTCAGGTATCGGGACGGCGTTTTGCTGAAAGCCGCGTACGCCACCGTTCAGCAAAGTTATGCCGGGCGCTTCTTTCCGATCAATGACGCAATCCGGGAGAAAGGACTTAACACGGTTGAGCTGAAGTATGCTCTGGCCATCGTCTACGACCTAACTGGCGACTCATCACTGCTGGATGTGGTGTCCATGCAGGATAGCGTCGTTCCGACGCACGAAGGAGAAGCTCTCGCGCGGGATCTGTCATTGGGGTTGACGACCCCATTTCCATTCAAATCCTCCCTGCTTCGCGACGGGTCAAATGGCGATCAAGGGGCACTAGCGATACTGCGCGCGGGGGACGCCCGCGGTGCAGCCGTCGTCTTCAAACCAACCTCCCAAGGCTTGGGCCACGGCCATTTCGATCGCCTCGGATTTCTGTACTACGACGATGGTCACGAAGTCGTTGCGGACTATGGCGCGGCGCGCTTCCTGAATGTCGAGCCCAAGAACGGCGGACGCTACCTTCCCGAAAACGAGACTTGGGCCAAGCAAACTATCGCTCACAACACGCTTGTTGTTGACCAGGAGAGCCAGTTCGGCGGGGATTGGGAGACGGGTCAAAACTACGCGCCCCACGTCATTGCCTATGAAACGGTCAACGGAATTCAGCTCACTGCGGCAGAACTCGATACTGCATATGAGGGTGTAAGTCTGCAGCGTCTCCTCGCCTTGGTTCCACAACCTGATGGCGGCCAATACATCGTTGATATCGTGCGCGCACGTAGCGATACGCAGCACACCTATGACCTGCCGGTCCACTTCAAAGGCCAATTGATCGAGACTGGCTTCAAACTGGACCACGCGACGAGCCAGCTAACTCCGTTTGGCACCGCCAATGGCTATCAGCATCTTTGGCAGAAGGCTGTCTCACAACCACTGACGACACTCTCGGACTTGTCATGGCTGATCGAAGATCAGTTCTATACATTGAGCTTCGCTGCAAGCACGCCGACGACCGCATTCCTCACAGAACTCGGGGCGAATGACCCGAACAATAATCTTCGCCGCGAGCAGGCGCTCGTCCTGAGGTCAAAGGCAGACAGCATAGATTTCTTCTCCGTCTACGAACGTCATGGGCGGTACGACAATGACGAAGAAGTTACTGTTTTTCCCGGCAGCTCCGTAGAGAACATCTACCAGACGTCCGACAACGGCGTATCAGTGTATATGGTGACTACGAAAACAGGTGACAACATCGTTTTCGCCTTCGCGGAAGACACTTCTGCGGAACTGAAACACGTGATCGATATCGACGGCATCTCCGTTGAGTGGACCGGGCCAGTCTACGCATACATCCAATCCAGTACTTAGTGACAAGACAGGTGCGTCGATCGCACCGGGAGGACCAGAAATGCCTGCTACGCCAAATCAGTCGGATTTGTTCATGAACAGCCCCGCCAGCGATGCTGAAGATATCGGGAACGGCATGCGCCGAAAGATTCTCGGCTATGACAACAACCTGATGCTGGTGAAGGTGTGGTTCGAGAAGGGCGCTGTCGGTCCTGTCCACGCTCACCCTCACACGCAGACGGCGTATGTCGTGGAAGGGAAGTTCGAAGTCTTCGTCGATGGCGAGACACAGGTATTGGAAGCAGGAGGCTGCTTTTTCGTGCCGTCGGGTGCTGGACATGGTGCTGTGTGCCTGGAGGCCGGCATTCTGCTCGATATCTTCAGCCCCGCTCGGGAAGACTTCCTCAATGGCGAGGGATACTCGTCATGAAACTTTCGGGCCTAAGATGGTGGGTTGTTGGTCTCGTCGCGTTGGCGACTGTTATCAACTATATTGACCGGCAGACATTGAGTGTTCTTTGGCCAGACATCGCAGCGGAGCTGTATCCGGAGAAATCGACAGCACAAGTTGACCAGATTTACGGCTTCATCTCCGTGGTTTTCATATTCTCCTATGCCTTCGGCCAGGCGATCTTCGGCAAGATTTTTGACTGGATCGGCACGCGTCTCGGTTTTGCTTTGTCAATCGGCGTCTGGTCTGTTGCGACAGTGATGCACGCTTTTGCGCGCGGTGTGGTTTCGTTCAGCATTTTCCGCTCCATTCTCGGTATCGCTGAGGCAGGCAACTGGCCTGGCGCGGCCAAAGCCAATGCAGAATGGTTTCCAACCAGGGAAAGGGCTTTTGCCCAAGGCATTTTCAACTCCGGAGCGGCGATCGGCGGGTTGATTTCAATCCCAATTATTGGCTTCCTTTCGATCCACTTCAGCTGGCACATCATCTTTGTTCTTGTCGGCGTGCTGGGCTTCCTTTGGCTCATCCCTTGGTGGGTGCTCGTCAAGTCTCCCCCCAAGAACCACCCTTGGCTGAATGAAAACGAACGCGAATACATCCTGACCGGTCAACTCAATCAGGATATCGACCAGGATGGCAAGCCGGATGACGGTTATGCACCGGGCACCGGAGAAATCCTGAGCCGGAAACAGAGCTGGGGCGTGATCATCGCGTCTGCCGCGATTGATCCGATCTGGTGGCTCTTTATTGTCTGGATTCCGCTCTACCTGAACCGTGTCTATGACATGGAGGTCAAGGAACTCGCGCTCTATGCGTGGGTCCCATATTTCGGCGCCATGCTGGGTGCCTGGTTTGGGGGACTTCTGGCCCAGAACCGCATCCAAGCGGGCTGGACTGTCGATGCCACCCGCAAAATGGTCATTTCCCTCGGGTGCCTGATCATGCTTCCGTCACTTATGATGCTGGCGGATCCGACGCTGATAGCCTCAGTGTTTGGGATGACCGATCCTGCGACGACGACGCTTGCGACCATCTCAGTCATCATCATGGCGACCATTCTGTTCGGCTTCCAGACTGCTATTGGCAATGTCCAGACACTGCCGAGCGATTTTTACAGCGGAAGGTCCGTGGGCACGCTCTCGGGCTTTGCAGGCATGGCCGCAAAGCTCGGTGCGGCCGGGCTGACCTTCCTGGTTCCAGTCATCACGCAGGGCGACAATTACGCGCCCGTCTTCATCATCGGCGCCGGACTCGCTCTGCTGGCGTTGTTCGCAGTGTGGATTCTCTGTGGACGGATTGAACCGCTCAAGCCACGCGGCGCGCTAACGCGCTAACTTATTATCTGAATATTTCTGGAATTAGGAGTCATGAATATGTCAAAACCCGTCATTGGTTTCATCGGTCTTGGGCTGATGGGCGGCAATATGGTCGAAAACCTGCAGAAGCGGGGTTTCGAAGTCATCGTGATGGATCTCAACAAGGATGCGGTCGCTGCTGTCTTGGCAAGAGGAAATGCGACCGAAGCCAGCTCGCCCAAGGAGCTCGCCGAGAAAAGCGACATCATTGAGCTCTGCGTGACGACGTCCGAAGTGGTCGAAAAGCTCGTCTATGGCGAAAATGGCATTCTTGAAGGGATCAAGGAAGACTCCGTCCTGATCGACTTCGGAACGTCCATCCCTGCGTCCTCTCAGAAGATCGGCGCCGACCTCGCCAGGAAAGGCGTGGGCATGATTGATGCGCCCCTCGGTCGTACGCCTGCGCACGCCAAGGACGGGCTGCTGAATATCATGGCTGGCGGTGACAAGGCGACGTTCGACAAGTACGAGCCGGTCCTCAAGGAACAGGGCGAAAACGTCTTTTATCTCGGCCCGCTCGGTGCCGGCCACACGACGAAGCTGATCAACAACTTCATGGGCATGACAACCGTCTGCGCCATGTCGCAGGCTTTCGCTGCGGCAAAACTGGCCGGCGTAGACCGCGGTCAGCTCTACGAAATAATGTCATCTGGTCCGTCCAATTCGCCGTTCATGAAGTTCTGCAAGAACTACGCGGTCGACGGTGTGAGCGACCTTGGGTTCTCCATCAACAATGCAAACAAGGATCTGCGTTACTTTAACCAGATGGTCTCGGATCTCGGTTCTCGTTCCCTGATTGCCGAAGGCACCTCGACGAATCTCTCAGCCGCCGTCGAAGCCGGAATGGGCTCAGGTAATGTGCCGGAAATCTTCGACTACTTCGTTGATTTGAAAAGGTAAGCGATTACGAGTTCTGTCCGTTCCAGGATTGTTTTTTGTTTACATCTACACCACACAAGCCGATTTTCGGCAGAACCGCGCACTGAAAGGCGTCGACCATGTCAAAGACAATCGTCACACTTGGCGAGCTCATGATGCGCCTGAAGCCCCCCGGCAAATTGCGTCTGCGCCAAGCACAGGCCTTCGAGGTATGCCATGGGGGCGCCGAGGCCAATGTCGCCGTATCGCTTGCAGAGTTTGGTCTCGCCTCTCGCCTGGTCACGGGGCTTCCGGAAGGTGAACTCGGAGCGCAAGCGCTCCGGTTTCTCCGGGCCCACGATGTCGATACGAGTCAGGTCATTCGGCGTCCTGGCCGGCTGGGACTTTACTTTATGGAAGAAGGTGCCGATTTTCGCTCCGGGTGCGTGGTGTATGACCGGGCCGGCAGTGTGTTTTCCGAGTTATCCCCCGATGATATCGACTGGAACGCAGCCTTTGACGGAGCAGATTGGTTTCATATTAGCGGCATAACGCCCGCGCTTTCAGATGAGACCCGCCAACTTGCGACTTTTGCCATGGAGGAAGCCCGGAGACGGAATATACATGTTTCGCTCGACCTGAACTATCGCGAACGGTTGTGGGAATATGGTCGATCGGCCATTGAGGTGATGCCAGCTCTTGCTTCGCTGGCCGATACATTGATCGCCGGAAGAGGCGACTGCACCCATTGTCTCGGTGTGGACGGCGAAGGTGAGAATGGCAGTCAGGTGTGGGCGGAATCCCTGACCGAGCAGCTGTTCAGACGGTTCAGCCAGTTAACAAATGCGTCGATCACGCTAAGAAATTCAAAGTCGGCAGAAAATCATAGTTGGAGCGCGCACCTGCGCACGCAGGCTGGCTCCTATTTTTCGCGCACGTACGAAATGACAGCCATCCTAGACCGCGTCGGAACCGGCGACGCTTTTTGTGCCGGGCTGATTTATGGACTGGTCGACGCCCGAAAGCCCAGTGAAGCACTGGAGTTTGGCGCCGCCGCCAACTGCCTTAAACACTCGATACACGGAGACAGCAACGCAGTCTCTGTCAGTGAAGTCGATGCTCTCGTCTCCACGACACGCTTCGGGCAATTGCGTCGCTGATGGGGTGGTGTCAGTTTAATGCGAACCAGTGCGAACGAGCAGGTCCTAGGCTGCTCTACGGACTCCTGAGAGCGCAGTCGACGCGAAGGAGAGAAGTCTTAGGGATCGCCGCCTTCCCCCACCCCGGTGCATTCAATATCGCCGGCTCAAACCGTCGAGAAATACCCGTACCGCGAACCCGATCGAATGGCGGTGAACCAGTACGTTGGAAGGTCGGTCGTGTTGTCATCTTCCAACGGCCACACCCTGTCGAACGGGGCCGACGTGAATATTACATTTAGCTCTTTGGTGGTGTAGGCTCTTCTGCTCGGTCTGGTAACTGAGCTGGATTCGGTGACCCCCACCGCAGGATTGCTCACTAAGTGTCCTCGAATTACGGCCAGCTGAAGAACAACTTGGATTTGCCTGAGCCGGTCTTTAATGGTTCCTGGGTCAACTTGGCATAATTACTGCCATTGCGGGCTTTTTCGAGCTTCTCCGGAAAACTTAACCGTCTGAGCTCAGATATGGAACCCGACCTGGCTGGTGCTCTTTTCAGGGCATCTCGATACGCCCAGATGTGAGATTTTTGCACCTTAAATATCGGAAGAGACGAACCGGTGAGTTCATGAAACTCAGTCCACGCAACCCGTCTACGCTCCAAAGTCTTTGCTTTCACAGGTGTCGTCGAATCCTGTTTGACCTGTTCGTAGACCTCCCAATATTGCTCCAGAGATTTACGCCCCTCCGGCGTTAAAGGTGTATTATCTCCAAGTGCGGGCAATACTGTTGGCTCAGCCTTCAAAAATGGAGACTTTGGTTGAGGAGGTCTTGCTAAGCCGCGAATTTCAGCCAAACCGTGGGTGTACGCATCCGACAGCACACCGGCTGCAGCTTTGAGCATCGCATTGCGAATGGGTGTATCCCTTGGAACGGACGCACTTTTGCTGGTGGTCACATCCAAATAGTGATCGACGAGCCACCCAACTAGCGCTTCAAGTTGCTCGGTATCGGTAGTTGTCAGGGCGCTCCGAAGATCCCCTCAGCGTTGATCGAGGCGACCGCTCTTGCCTGTCTCCGTGCTCAGGAAGCTTTCCGTGATGATTGCAGTTTCCTGTTCATAAGCCACTCGGCAAAAAGCTTTGAAATCATTGGAAGCGACGCCTTCTCTCAGAACGGAAAACGCACCTTCAAACTCCTTGATGCAATCAATGGCTGCTTTGTTGGCATCGTTCTGATCCCGCGTCGAAAGTGACTTGATAATATGAGTTCTGAACCGCTTGCTATTTGGTTTTGGAAAGTAGCTCACGACATCTGAAGGGATCGGATACCTGATCTCAAAGAGTCCATTGGATCTCTCATAAACATAACTCATAGATCGATACCTTCTAGCACGCATAATGAACCCTTCCGACGATCAAGTGACCCCCGGGGAAATGCGTTCTAGCGACACTGAATCGTGTTGAAAAGTGTGTTGAAAATCAGCGATTTTGCATCGCGCAACACATTGTTTTTCAATGAAGTTCAAGCCGTGGCAGTCCCTAGGGGAATCGAACCCCTCTTTCCAGGTTGAAAACCTGGCGTCCTAACCGATAGACGAAGGGACCGCACCGGCTCGAAGACAGGCGATATAGCTGCTCATTTCTGACTCGTAAAGCGCTTTGAGGCGGGTTTCTGCAGATAAATCATGCCTCAGCTGCATCACTGACATCCAGCTGTACCCGCCGACGGCCATTCCACTCATCCGCCTTCAATTTTCCAACAACATGGAGCCGCGCATTCGGACGAATTACTTCCCCCAAAGGCTGGCCAGCGCTACGCCAAGCGATGCAATCAAGACGCCCACTGGAGTCTTCGGCGGTGAACTTCAGATGATTTACGCCAACCTGTCGCACGCCCGTGACATGTACCGATTGCAGCGCGAAAACAGGCTCGGGGGATCCGACACCAAACGGGCCAATACCGGCGATCTGATCAACCAGCGCAGGAGATGCTGCGCCCGGAGACAGGATCGCATCCACGGGCAGTTCCAGTGCCGCAGCACGCTCTGCCGTAAACTTCGCCATATGGCCGACCATCCATGCGTCGAAGGCTGGAATTTGCTCAGGCTCAAGGCTCAGGCCACCCGCCATCGCATGGCCGCCCCCTGACAAGATGACTCCTTCACGCGCCGCAGCTGAAATCGCATCACCAATGTTCACACCGGTTACCGATCGCCCCGATCCCTTAGCGACGGGCCCCAGCCCCTGTCCCCAGCCAATGACTATGCAGGGAAGGTGGAACCGTTCCTTCAGGCGTCCGGCCACGATGCCGATCACGCCGGGATGCCAGCCTTCGCCACCGGCGACCAGGATACCCCGGTCTGGATTACGCTTCAGCGCCTGCTCAGCCTGTGCGGTGGCCTGATCGAGAATCGCCGCTTCGACGGCCTTACGTTCGTCATTAAGTGCGTGCAGCCGCTCGGCCAGCGCAATTGCCTCTGACCGGTCATCCGTAGCCAGAAGTTTCGCGGCGATCCACGGATCACCCACACGACCGCCTGCGTTAAGCCGTGGCCCCAGCATGAATGTAGCGTGGTACACACTGTCCACTTTGCTGATCCCGGATACTTCGGCCAGCGCGCGCAGGCCTTCATTTTGACCGCGGGACAGAATGCTGAGCCCTTGTCGCACGAAGGCTCGGTTTACACCGCGTAGGGGTGACATGTCGCAAAGCGTCCCAAGTGCTGCGAGGTCAAGAAACGACATGATGTCCGGTAGACCTTCCGGAGGCGCAATGCCTCGTTCCCGCGCCAATCGGTTCAATGCGGCCGCAAAAACAAAAACGACGCCCGCCGCAGCGAGATGACCACAACCAGAGTTGCAGTCGGGCCGGTTCGGATTGACCAGTGCAGCCGCTGGAGGGTTATGCCCGGCCATCAAATGGTGATCGATGACGACAATGGGCAGACCGATAGACTCCGCCTCTTCCAGCGCATTGACCGCAGCTGCGCCGCAATCGACGGTAATGACGAGTTCCGCGCCTTTTTCCTTCAAGTGTCGAAAAGCTTCGGGCGAAGGACCATACCCCTCTTCCAGGCGATCCGGCACGTAAAGCCCGAGGTCTTCGCCCCATGCCCGGAAATATCGCGCGAGAATTGCTGAGCTGGTACCGCCATCGACGTCATAGTCAGCAAAGACCGTGACGCGCTTCTTTGCGAGAATCGCGTCGAGCACAATCTCGGCCGCCTTGTCCATGTCTGAGAAACTCGACGGATCAGGAAATGTCTCCCTTAAGGTCGGGGACAGATAAGTCGCCGCTTCGTCTGGCGTCACATCTCTGGTGGCGAGCAACCTGGCCAACAAATCGGATCCACCGACGCTCGGCTGGAGCCGCCGCACCAATGCCTCATCCACAGACGCAAGCGTCCAGAACCGGCCCGTGGCCGATCTCTGCACATCGAATAGCGTCGTATCTTGCTTTAGGGCTGGGTCAGCCATGGGTTCTCCGGGAATCGCTCCCGGAGATTCTAACGCATCTAGGCTGTCACGGGAAACGCCCGGCTCAGACCTTATGATCGGAGCGCACATAGCGCACCATACCGTCGAGTGATGTCATGACGAGTGTGTGAGTGTGCACACGACCGTCTGCGGATTTCACGCCGCTGAGCATCGATCCATCGGTCACGCCCGTCGCACAGAATACTGTGTCACCCGAGGCGAGTTCATTTAGGGAGTAAGTGCGGTCGAAGTCGGTGATACCCGTGCGCTCTGCACGTTTGCGCTCATCATCATTGCGGAACACGAGGCGTCCCAGCATCTGGCCGCCAACACATTTGAGGGCCGCTGCTGCAAGTACGCCTTCGGGCGCGCCACCTTGACCGACATAGAGATCAATTCCGGTGTGTGGGTTGGTCGTCGCGATTACGCCGGCCACATCGCCATCCGTGATCAGGGCCACACGCGCGCCAACCGAACGCAGGCTCTCAATGATGCCTTCATGACGCGGGCGGTCCAGCACACAAGCGGTCATGTCGGTGACATCCATGCCCTTGTGCTTGGCCAGCGCCTGAATGTTCTCGGCAGGTGTCGCATCCAGACTGATAATGCCTTCCGGATAGCCAGGGCCTACGGCAATCTTGTCCATATAGGTGTCTGGCGCATACAGCAGGCCGCCACGCGGCGCGATGGCCAGCACGGCCAGCGCATTGGCCATGGCTTTTGCGGTTAGTGTGGTGCCTTCCAGCGGATCAAGGGCGATGTCGATCTCGGCTCCTTTACCAGTGCCGACCTCTTCCCCGATGTACAGCATGGGCGCTTCGTCGCGTTCACCTTCGCCGATGACCACGCGCCCCTGGAAATCAACCTCGTTGAATGCCGTGCGCATCGCATCCACAGCGGCTGCATCGGCTTTCTTCTCATCTCCACGGCCAACCAGTTTGGCGGCGGCTATGGCAGCAGATTCCGTAACACGGACCATGGAATCGGCAAGGCTGGGCGTCAGAACGCTATTTTTCATGAATTCTCAATTCTCCGAACGCGCAAAACATAAAGGCTCTGCGCCTATCTAAAGCAATTAGCTTGCCGACTCGATCCTGATCAGGCGCGGCGGATCAACAGCAATTGCAAATTTTTCCAATCGCGCCAAGGCCGCGTCCATATTTGATCGTTCGCATCGGTGTGTGACAATCGCAATCGGGCTTGCACCAGTATCATCTGCTGAATCCTGAAGCAGCTTGTCGACGGATACGCCTTCAGCGGCCAAAGACTCCGAAAGTGCCGCCAGCGCGCCCGGCTTGTCAGCCAGTCGTACCCGCAGGAAGAACTGGGCCACCTCATCCTTGCGCCCAGTTGTGAAGGGCCGCGCCATGTGGTGTTCTGCGCGTCCAAAGGCCGGACGGATCGCCGGGCGGAACAGCTTTGCGACATCTCCCATCACGGCGCTCGCGGTGGGACCAGCGCCCGCGCCAGGGCCCGTCAAGGTGACGGCACCCACAGGATCACCTTCGATACGCACCGTGTTCAGGGAGCCATCAATGCGGGCAAGCGGATGCGACACAGGCAAGGCCATTGGCTCAACCCGGCACACAACGCCTTCATCGGTCAAAACACCCTCTGCTATCAACTTGATCCGTAACCCCAGGCGATCGGCAAGGCGCAAATCGAGCAGCTCGACCCCATCTACTCCAGAGACTTCCACCTTGGAGAAGTCGAGGTCAGCAGAGAACGCAATGGCAGAGAGAATCGCTGCCTTGTGCGCGGCATCCATGCCAGAAACATCCAGCGTAGGATCAGCTTCGGCATATCCGAGCTTCTGGGCTTCGGCGAGCACTTCGTCATAAGCGCGGCCCGTTGCCAGCATTTCTGTTGTCAGGAAGTTGCAGGTACCGTTCAGGATACCCGCCACGCGTTTGATTTCGACCCCTGCCAGACTGTCGCGCAACACGCGCACGACTGGAATACCCCCAGCGACAGCGGCCTCGAACAACAGATCTACCTGCTTTTCTTCAGCCAGCTTGGCCAGCGCCATGCCATGCTTGGCCATCAGGGCCTTGTTGGCGGTGACCACCGGCTTACCTGCCTTAAGGGCCTCTTCGACCGCAAACTTCGCCGGGCCGTCAGATCCTCCGATCAATTCAACGAATACGTCGACTTCCGGGTCTTCAGCCAGGGTCGCAGCGTCATCGAACCAGCGATACTTGCTTGTATCGACGGGCCGGTTGCGAGACTGGCTACGCGCGCTCACACCTGCAATCTCGATCTTACCCGGAATGCGCAGGCGCTCCTGCCGCTCAACCAGTTCGATGAGACCACAGCCGACGTGGCCCAAACCCGCAATACCTATTCTCAACGGCCCCAATTGGTCACCCTTTCAGTTTGAGTGTCTGACTTTCAGGGGCAGCGCATAGCGGGTTTGGGCGAATGCGTCGAGGGCGCGCGCTACTCTGCCGCGGCGGGCTGGATATCCTTGATCCCGCGGGACTGCAGGAATTTGCGAATATTGCGCGCTGCCTGCCGGATACGCTGCTCATTCTCGACCAGCGCAATCCGGACATGCCCATCGCCTTGCTCCCCAAATCCGGCACCCGGCGCGACGGCCACATGTGCTTCATTGATCAGCTGTAGCGAGAATTCGAGACTACCCATTTCCTTGAGAGGCTCAGGGATCGGAGCCCAGGCGAACATCGAGGCTTTCGGCGACGGGATGGGCCAGCCGGCCCGCGTGAAGCTCTCCACCAGCACGTCGCGGCGTGACCGATAGATCTGGCGAAATTCGTCGACACAATCCTGAGGGCCATCCAGCGCAGCTGCCGCCGCGACCTGGATCGGCGTGTATGCACCGTAGTCGAGATAGGATTTCACGCGCCCCAGTGCGCCAACAAGCTTCTCGTTGCCGGCCACGAAGCCGATCCGCCATCCAGCCATGGAATAGGTCTTCGACATGGTGGTGAATTCAACGGCGATGTCCTTTGCACCATCCACCTGAAGGATCGAAGGGGTCGGCTCGTCAAAATAGATTTCGTTGTAAGCAAGATCGGACAAGACGATCAAATCGTGCTTGCGCGCAAACTTCACGGCTTCCTTGTAGAAGTCGAGATCGCAAACTTCAGCCGTGGGGTTGGAAGGAAAACACAACACCATCGCTGTCGGCGGTGGCACACAATATTTTACGGCCTTGCTGAGATTGGACAGGTACTCTTCCGGCGTGTGCGCAGGAACGCTGCGAATGGATGCCCCGGCGATTATGAATCCGAACGAATGCAGCGGATAGGACGGGTCGGGAGAAAGAATGACATCGCCCGGCGCCGAGATGGCCTGAGCGAGGTTCGCAAACCCCTCCTTGGATCCGAGCGTCACGATGACTTCCCGGTCCATATCGAGGGACACATCGAAGCGACGCTGGTAGTAATTGGTCACAGCGCGGCGCAGGCCCTTGATACCGCGCGAAGCAGAGTAGCCATTCACGTCAGGGCGACGGGCCGTCTCGCACAGTTTGTCGACTATATGCTCTGGCGTTGGCATGTCGGGATTGCCCATACCGAGATCGATAATATCCGCACCTTGCGCGCGCAGCGCCGCCTTGGTGCGGTTCACTTGTTCGAAAACGTATGGGGGAAGTCGGCGGATCTTGTGGAAATCTGTATTCATCTGTTGGCGGCCCGTAGGCCCCTCGTAACTCGTGGAACATCAAAAGCGGATCGTATGGCCTCAATCTCCTCATCCGTCAGGAAGTTGGAGTTGGCCTCAAAGCCCGCAAATCCGCGCCGAACCGATTCCCTAAGGTCTTCGATCTCGGCGGCGGCATTTGCGGGCGCGACCGCTCGCGCGTTTTCCGCAAATACTGCGCGCAACTCAGCGCCGCGCGCTTTCGATGTTTCGAGTGTTTGCCCCGGTGTATTCCCCTTTTCAATTGTCGGAATATCGACAATCTCGGGATAGCCTTCGCCACGAATTTCCACACGGCGCGCATCATACCAGTCCGGTGCCTGGTCGATGGCTGTCCGAACCTTCGAAAACGACCCCGTACATGCTGCCAATAGCAGGCAACATACACTTGTCAGGGGAATCGCCGTGTTTTTCATGGTTAAACTCATTAAATCACAATTATTCCGTAGAATAGTTAGAGGCGGCTAAACAAGGCGATATTGGGACGAATGGTCGACCGCAAGAACAATAAAGACAGCCAGCCACTGCTCGCCGAGATTCTCGCCCAGCAAAACCCCATGCAAATGCAGTCCCTGCTGACCACGCTGGCGCTGGCCAATACAGAATCTCACGCCCTGTTGCTAGATGTCCTGTCAGGATCCGGGCCACTCGGCACTGTGACGAATGGCGACCCTATGGGTGTGGGCGAAGCTTTCCAAGCCGTGGGCCAAGGCTTCGCGAAGAACCCCGTTGCATTGATGAACGCCAACATGCAACTCATGCAGGGTTGGATGGAGCTGTGGCAGGAAATGGCACTGGAAGGCATGACCGGCGCCGCCAATGCGGTCCGGGACAAACGTTTTTCCGACCCTGAATGGGATCGCAATCCCGGCTTCAAATTTATCCGCAAAGCCTATGACCTCAATGCCAAATGGCTGATGGGCCTGGCCGATCATGTGAAGGACGACCTGCCGGACAATATTCACTTGCGCGCAAAATTCTTCAGCCAGCAATTGGCCGACAGTCTCGCGCCGACCAATCATCTCGGCAGCAATCCGCAGGCCCTGCGCACCTTCTTCGAAAGTGGCGGTGAGAGCGTGCTGGCAGGCATCCGGATGGCTCGCGACGATGTAAAAAGGGGCAATGGCAAACTCTACATCACCCAAACTGACGAGACGCCGTTCAAACTCGGCGAGAACATCGCGACGGCGCCCGGTGAAGTTGTTTTCAGGAATGATTTGATCGAACTGATCCAGTACAAACCAACTGGCGAGCAGACCCATGCGCGTCCGTTGCTGATCTTCCCGCCCTGGATCAACAAATTCTACATCCTCGATTTGCGCGATGAAAACTCGATGATCCGCTGGCTGCTAGACAAGGGCCTGTCAGTCTTTGTCGTCTCGTGGCGCTCGGCCGACGAAGTGACCCGCGACTACACGTGGAACGACTATGTGAAGAATGGCATCTATGCCGCCGTCGAAGCCACGCTTCAGGCGACTGGGCAGAAGGGCCTCAATACAGTCGGGTATTGTATCGGGGGCACCCTACTCTCTTCAGCCCTCGGCCACATGGCTGCCAGCGGCGACGACCGTATCAAGTCAGCCACCTTCTTTGCATCCCAGTCCGATTTCAGCCTAGCCGGAGACCTGAAAGTCTTCACCGACGATAATGGCCGCGCCTATATCGACTCCATCATCGAGGAACATGACGGCATCATGCCTGGAACGATGATGTACGAAACCTTCAACTGGCTACGCCCGATTGATCTGGTCTGGCGCTACGTCATTGACCAGTACATGCTGGGCAAGGAGCCGCGGCCGTTCGATTTGCTGTATTGGAACGCTGACCAGACCAATATTCCGGGCAAGGTACACCGCAGATACCTCAAGGACTGTTACGCAGAGAACAAGCTCGCACGCGGCAAGTTCAAGGTGCTCGGCGAAACAGTGGACCTGCAAAAGGTCGATATCCCGATCATGGTGCAGGCCAGCCGCGACGATCACATCTGCCCCATGGAAAGTGTCTACCGCACCGCCAAGGTATTTGGCGGCAAGACCAATTTCATCCTCGCCGCCTCAGGCCACATCGCCGGCGTAGTGAACCACCCGGATTCCGGAAAATACTGCCATTGGACCAATAATGGCGCGCTGCCAGAAACTGGCGCGGAATGGCTCGAAGGTGCGGAGGAGCATGCAGGCTCCTGGTGGCCGACCTGGTGGGACTGGCTACGGCCGAAGTCCGGTCGCAAAGTCATTGCGAAGCAGCCAAAGGACATGGGCCTCGGCGCTGCGCCGGGCACTTATGCCAGAGTTCGTCTTGAGGATATCAGGCTCAAGTAAGCTCAAGCCGTCAATCCGGCATCCTCGTCCAGCCCCAACGCAATATTGAGGTTCTGAACCGCCGCGCCAGAAGCGCCCTTACCGAGATTGTCAAAACGCGCCACAAGTCGCGCCTCGTCATCCGTGCCGAAGACAAACAGATCGATCCGATTGGTTCCGTTGCAGGCCTCTGGCTCAACACCCTTCAAGGCATCGCAGTCTGCGAGGGAGGCCACACTTACAAATCGCTCGCCTTGATAGGCTGAGGTCAGTGCCGCGTGAATTTGCGCACGGCGTGGCTTACCCGGAATGGCCCAGAGCGGCAGGCCGATTTCAACGATCATACCCTGCGCATAACGCCCCACTGACGGCATGAAGACGGGAGCGTGCTCGAGCCGGGAATACTTCTTCATCTCAGGGGGATGCTTGTGCTTCTGTCCCATCGCATAGATGCGGTGATTGTCTTCAGAATACGTTTCGGACGCCTCATCCTCGAACTCAGCGATCATGGCCTTGCCGCCGCCGGTATAGCCCGACACAGCAGAGACCACGATGGGCCAAGAGGTTGGCACCAGCCATTTTGAGACCAGCGGACGCAACAGCGCAATCACACCTGTGGGATAGCAGCCTGGATTGGAGATCCGCCGGGACGCCTGGATCGCGGCGCGCTGCCCCTTGTCCATTTCCGGAAATCCGTAAGTCCATCCACTCGCAACCCGGTGCGCTGTAGATGCGTCGATGATCACCGTGTTCGGACTGTTCACGAGGGACACCCCAAGACGCGCTGCATCATCGGGCAAACAGAGGATGACCGCGTCGGATGCATCCATCAGGCGCGCACGCTCGATATTGTCCTTGCGCTTGTCCGGATCAATGGAAATCAGCTCAAGGTCCGTGCGAGCCCGCAGTCGCTCGGCAATCTGAAGGCCGGTCGTTCCGGCTTCGCCATCAATGAATACTTTGGGCAGCATAATCTGTGTGTTCCCGATTCCGGACAAAACAAAACGGGCGCTCCGTTTCCGAAGCGCCCGCCTGAATAATGATATTCGGTGTGCGGCCTAGCGCTTCGAGAACTGGAAGCTGCGGCGTGCTTTCGCACGACCATACTTCTTGCGTTCGACAACGCGTGGGTCGCGGGTCATGAAGCCGAATGGCTTCAGCACGGCGCGCAGGCCTGGCTCGTAGTTGACGAGGGCACGCGACAGGCCGTGACGCACAGCGCCTGCCTGACCGGAAAGGCCGGAGCCCTTCACAGTTGCAATGATGTCAAACTCGCCTTCGCGGCCAGCTTCGACCAGTGGCTGAGCAATTACCATGCGCAGCACAGGGCGCGCGAAGTACTGTTCCTGATCGCGACCATTGATCGTGATCTTGCCAGTGCCGGGCTTGATCCAGACGCGGGCGACGGCCTCTTTGCGGCGACCGGTGCCGTAAGCACGGCCCTGAGCGTCGATCTTCGGCTCGATTGGAGCAGCCGGAGCTTCAGCTTCGGTTGCGCCGGACATGGCGCCAAGATCCTGGAGGGAGTTTGCAGTGTCAGTCATGTTGATCAGGCCGCCTTGATGTTCTTGCGGTTCATGGCTTTGAAGTCGACAGTGTCGGGCTTCTGGGCCTCGTGTGGGTGCTCCGCGCCGCCATACACGTGCAGTTTCGAGAACTGCTTGCGGGCCAGCGGGCTTTCTTTTGGCATCATCCGCTTCACGGCAAGTTCAAGCGCGCGCTCAGGGAAACGACCATTGAGGATTTTTTCCGGCGTCGTGGACTTGATGCCGCCCGGATAACCGGTGTGGCGATAGTACACTTTGTCCGTCATCTTGCGACCGGTGAATTTCACCTTGTCAGCATTGATAATGACGACGTGATCGCCCGTATCGATGTGAGGTGTAAAGTCAGCACGGTGCTTGCCGCGCAGGCGCTTGGCGACATATGAAGCAAGGCGTCCGACGACGACATCGGTCGCGTCGATCACGACCCAGTTGTGCTCTACGTTGGCTGGTGCGTTATAGGTTTTCATCGCTCTACTAAGAGCCTCTCGCTTTCGGAGTTCATGGAATGCAATTCAAGCGCTGGCGTTTAAGCGCCACTTCCCCGGTTGTCAACGCAGGGCTTGGCCTCGCCCTGCTTTTTACAGCAGTTGGATGCTCGAAGAAAGCCGAAGCCCCCGAAGTACCGGCTTCTGCCTCTGAAATCGCTGCTGGTGTGGAGCTTCCCGCTGTATGGTCCACGCGCCCACTGGAAGGCAAAGTGAACGCTGTGGCGCTCTCCGGAGGCCTCGGAGGCCTGCTGGCAGTCGCCTATGAGCGCGGCGGCCTGCAATTGTTCAATATGAATGGCGAAATTCTGGGGGAACCTGCCAACTTCAGGCTCACTGACCTCGCCAGCGGCCAGAGCGCCACGCTTGGCGGCAGTACGGTGACCATATTCCCGGGAATCACCCGCGAGGGCCAGCTGAAAGCATATCTTTACGGCGAAGGCCTCCTCGCCCCGGCTCAGGTCGACCTGCCCGTTCCAAATACGAGCTCCATTGCCGGCGTTTGCTCCGGTCCGATGCGGGCAGCCGGTATCATGCGAGTGGCTTACTGGACCTCGACCAATGATCGCGTACTTCAGACCGGCATCGTGCGGGAAGAGAATGGCGAGTTTTCCTGGGATGCCAGCGAATCGACCTTCACAGATTTTGGGATCAGGTCCTGCGCCTATACGAGCGACACACTGGTTGCCTCCCCGCGTGCGAAAAGCGCAGCGTCGCTCACACGTGGCGATTTTGATGCCCTGCTCTCCATCGAAGACGGCAGTGGGCTTCAGGTCTCAACAGATTTGGGCATGACCAACACCGAAATCACCGTTCGGGATGGCATTACCGTTATTGCGCCAGATGCACCGGATGCGATGGCCGCCATGGGCACGATGATGAGTGGTGGATATCCAGGCGGTGTGATTGTCATCGCGGGCGAAACCGCCCCGGACCAGCATCAGGCCGTATTCGTCGATCCAAGCCCCCTTACGCTGGACGATTCTCGCTAGACGTCCCACGCGATTGCCAGACAAGACGCACTGCCATCAGCGTAACGATTACGCCAAGACCCTGATGAACCAGAGCCAGGTTCATCGGGGCGGCGTGCACAAGCGTGAGAATTCCCCACACTGCCTGTAGGGTCACGAGCACAGCCAGCCAACGAAATTCCTGTCGCAGTGGCGTGCTCCGGAACGCCCAGGCGGATGCCAATGATCCGGCCCAGATGGCATAGGCCAGAATGCGGTGATTGAATTGCGTTGCAGCGCGCCCCTCAAACAGGCTGCGCGCACCGAGGCCTTCTTCCACATAGTGTGACGGAAAGAACTCTCCCGCCATCAACGGCCAATCATTGTAGGACCGGCCCGCATCAAGGCCGGCAACCAAGGCGCCGGCAGCCATCTGGATGAAAATCGTGACCAGAAGTATTACGGCAATGCTTCGGGTGAGCCCAGCTACCGCCGGTCGGCGCTTTTCGCCAAGATCGTGCCAGAGCCAAGTGACGTAGGCGATAATCAACAGCGCAAGTGTGAAATGGGTCATCAACCGATAAGGCGCGACGTCCACGCGCGTGGTCTCGCCAATGCCGCTGGCCACCATCCACCAGCCTATGGCGCCCTGCAGACCACCGAGTCCGATCAATGCGATCAGATGCCAAGTGAGATGTTTGGTCAGCCAACCGCGAACGGTAAAGACCGCAAAACCCGCAACAGCCACCAAGCCGATCATGCGCCCAAAAAAGCGATGCCCCCACTCCCACCAGAATATTTTCTGGAACTCCGCCATGGACATGCCCTGATTGACGAACTGGTATTCAGCGGTTTGCTGGTATTTCGCGAACTCGGTTTGCCACGCACCTTCTGAGAGCGGCGGCAACGCACCACTGACCGGATTCCATTCAGTGATGGAAAGGCCGGAATCCGTCAGGCGTGTGGCACCACCAATCAGGATCATGGCATAGACCATCAGACCGACAAGGATCAGCCAGCGGCGGATCCAGGTAGCGGAGGGGCTGACTTTTGACGTTTCGCTCATGCGAGATACATGATCCAAGCAGACGCCCGCGCAAGAGGCGGCAAAGTCGCATGTGCAGTTGAGAGACATACCCATGAGCTATCCGACCAGGAAAATCGTCGCGAGCCTGATCCTGCTGGCCTTCATGGTCTGCTGGATTATCATGGTCGGCTCAGTCGGTCCGATTGTCTCAGGTTGGCCGAAATGGGCTGAAATGCTGTTCTACGTATTCGCAGGAATCGGTTGGATCATCCCGTTCAAGCCGATCTTCGCGTGGATGAATCGCGATGCGCCAAAGCAGGAAGACTAGTCTTCAGGTTTGTTCTTGGTGGCTTCCTTCAACCGCGCCAGCATAACAGCGGGATCGTCAGGTGTATCTGCCTCGTCGGGCTCCGGATAATCGTCCTCCTCGACCGATTCATCCTCCGTCACGCCTAATGGCAATTCACCTGCCTCTCCCGACATCGTTTCGAAAGAGCCTTCGTCGCGATCGGATTCCAGACGGCCCAGCACGGTTTCCCCCCCGATCAATGTCTGGCCAGGCCAAATCAACTGGCCGGCTTTGGCCGGAACATACACATCGCACCAGCCGCCCAGCCGTCGTTTTCCGAACACGCGTCCAAGTCGCATGATATCGCCCGATTCAGCTTCCAATTCCTGACGTGGGCCAAGACCGCCTGTCGCGATGCGCACACCTACCTGCTGTGCACGGCTTTCAAACAACAGGTATGAAATCGCCAATCCGTCTGCATCTGGGCGCATGGCAAATGGGACAGTTTGTTCGCCGTCTTCCGTAATGAGGCTTTCCAGACTGCCAGCAATCGGTGCGTAGAGTCGGTTCGTTGTGGCCGGCGACGAAGATATCCGGATGCGTGTGGTTTCCGCGCCGGCCATGCGCAATTCGCCCGGCGGATCGGCTGGGGTCACTGATACCACCACCCCGTCGCACGGCGCCACAATGCCGCTGGCAAGATCTGGCGCGGTTCGCTTGGCCCAGCGCGCCGCCATCAAGGCAGCGATCATCCCGGCAAACCCAACCCAGAAGAGTGGGTCCCAGACCCAACTTAGCAACAGGCCGACCAGAAGGGAGGCCAACGCAGCCGCAACGCCCTCCCAATCGAGCCCGCCGGTCATCCAGGGCGTCGTCTTCCGTTCGAGGTCTTCGGTCATGCCCGCCAGCCTTTTCTATTCCGCAGCGAGCGCGATCTCCGCGCTCTTGGCCTGTCTTTCCCACATATCAGCATATTTGCCGCCTTTTGCCAGCAGGTCTGCATGTGTGCCGCGCTCAATCACTCGCCCGGCATCGAGAACGATGATCTCGTCAGCAGATTTCACAGTAGACAGGCGGTGGGCGACCATCAATGTCGTACGCCCCTCGGCGGCATCCTCAAGCGCGTCTTGCACGGCCTCTTCCGTCGCACTGTCCAGCGCTGACGTGGCCTCGTCCAGCACGAGGATGGACGGATCGGCCAGAATCACGCGGGCAATTCCCACGCGCTGCTTCTCACCCCCAGACAGTTTCAAGCCTCGCTCGCCAACGCGTGTTTTCCAGCCATCGGGCAGCGATTCGATGAAATCGAGTAATTGCGCCCGGCGCGCAGCATCCCGCAGCTCCTCGTCGCTGGCATCGGGACGAGCGTAAGCGATGTTGGACCGGATCGTGTCATTGAACAGAACAACGTCCTGAGGCACGAGCCCAAGCGCCTTGCGCAGGGATTCCTGTGTCAGCGATCTCACATCATGCCCATCGACCAACACGCTGCCCTGATCGACATCGTAGAAGCGGAACAGGAGCTTAAGCAGCGTCGACTTTCCCGCCCCAGATGTGCCGACAAACGCAACCTTGCGGCCGGGCAGCAAGTCAAAACTGACATCCTGCACGCCAACTGCACGGCCTTCATGATTGAAACCCACATTGCGGAATTCGACATGCCCAGTCGGCTTCGACAATGGCATCGCATCTGGCGCATCCGCCACTTCGGTTTTCATGGCGAGCAGCCCGTAGAGCTTTTCGAGGTCCACCGCGCCTTGCTTGATCTCGCGCCAGGCCCAACCGAGAATATTCAGCGGCGCATAGAGTGACAGCAGCATCAGCATGACGGCCGTCAGGTCGCCGACCAACATGGTTCCCTGAATGACATTCCAGGCCGACAGGACGAGCACCGCCAACAAGCCTGCATTCATTACCACCGCTTGCGTTGCGTTCAGGACGTACATGGACCGGACAGCATCGACATACCGATGATTGTAATTGCGCATCGCGTCGTTGAACCGGCCGGTTTCGCGGCGTTCTGCAGCGAAAGCCTTCACGGTTTCGAAATTGGTCAGAATGTCGACAGAGGTCGCTCGGAAATGCGTGTCGGCTTCATTCATTCGGCGGCGCTGGCGCACGCGCCATTCGGTGATGATTACCGTGGCGATGACATAGATGATGATCGTGAAGACCGCGATCAGGGACAGGCGGTAATCATAAGCGACGCCGAGCGCGATGGAGGCGAGCACCAGCCGCACGAAGGTCGGCCCTATATTGAAGGCGAGGAAGCGAATCAAATAGTCGATGGCACTGGCACCGCGCTCGATGACCCGATTGAGTGCGCCGGTCCGCCGAGTCTGGTGAAAGTTCAGAGAAAGAGACTGCGCATGCCCGAAAGCGTCCACGCTGGCGACGCGTTGTGCGTCCTGACTGACGGGAGAAAACAGCCAGTCGCGCACCTGCGGCATGGCCGCAGCAAGAAAGCGGACACCAATCCCGACCGCGAGCCAATATGCGGCCGCGCCGAAGGCCGCCGCCTCGCCACCTTCCGGAACAGCGCGGTTGATCGCGTGTCCCAGCAGCAAGGGCGAAATCACTTCCAACACCGAAGCAGCGAGTGTGATCAAGATTGCGATCACCATGATTGGCCGCCATTTCGACAGTTCCGGCCGCGCGAGCAGCTTCAGGATTCGCAGAATGGAGGCGCCGATCCCGCCATCAGCGCTTTCGATCTTGTCATGGTCAGCGGCGGCAGCGTGAGGATTCGTCATCGCCCGCATATGGGAACAAAATGACAGATCAGCAAACCCTGCATGTTGCGCCGAACAGCGAAACGTCCTGAAATTGTCACTGGTCGAGGAATACGAGGCCCCATATAGGGCAACGGCACGCCTCGCTGAGGCAAGTTTGAAAGGCGAACCCCGCATGACGAATATCAAATCCATCTGCGTTTATTGCGGCGCGTCCGACGATGTTCAGCCGGGCTATATCAAGCTGGCCGAAGAATTGGGCCGCGAACTGGCCAAACGCGATATCCGCCTCGTCTATGGCGGCGGCGGCGTTGGCCTGATGGGGGCGTGCGCGCGATCAGCCCACGAATCCGCGGGCGATGTGCTTGGCATCATGCCACGCTTCCTGCTCAACAAGGAACGCATCTACGAGGATGTTGAGCATCGCATCGTCAACGACATGCACACTCGTAAACAGATGATGTTTGATGAGTCTGATGCCTTCATCGTTTTGCCAGGCGGTATCGGAACGCTGGAAGAGGCCGTCGAAATCTTGTCCTGGGCACGCCTCGGCCTGCATGCCAAGCCAATGGCCTTCCTCGACGAAGACGGATTCTGGTCGCCCTTCTTCGAACTGATGGAACACATCATCGACGGCAAGTTCACACCGGAAGGCTTCCGTGCATCACTGGTTCACAGCGATACGCCACAACAAGCCATCGACGCGCTGATGGACAAGGTTATCGTCCTGGACAATTAGGCCGGGGACAGGCGCGTTCAGCCCTGAAAGCCTGGAACATCCTCAATCGGTTTCTTGTTGAGATCCATGCCCAACGCCAGAACGATGGTCGAGGCGATGAAGATGGACGAGTACGTCCCGATAAATACGCCCCAGATCAACGCGAAGCTCATGCCGCGCAGGACTGGACCGCCCAGAAAGAAGATCGCCATCAAAGCCAACAGGGTCGTGCCAGAGGTGAGCAAGGTCCGGGATAGCGTGCCATTCAGCGCAAGGTCGATAACCTCCTTGTCGGCCATCTTCTTATACTTGCGCTTCTCTTCACGCACCCGGTCAAACACAACGACCGTGTCGTTCATCGAGTAACCAATGATTGTCAGCAGGGCCGCAATAGTGGTCAGGTTGAATTCCATCTGAAGGAACGCAAACACGCCGAGCGTGATGATCACGTCATGTGCGAGCGCCGCCACGGCGCCGACCGAGAACTGCCACTCGAACCGGAACCAGATGTAGACCAGCATCAGTGCAAGGGCTGCAATCAGCGCCGTGATCCCATCCCTAAACAATTCCTGCGAAACCTTGGGGCCCACCGAGTCGTTGCGGAGTATCTGCTCGTCAGTTATGCCCAGCGCCTCTTTCAGCGTTTCTGTCACCAGTTCGTTGGTCGCGCCCGTTGCGCGTTCGGCCTGGTCGGTGGCAGACAGCGCCTGAAATTCTTCCCCGAGAATGGACGCATCTGCTTCGCCGTATTTCACGACCACGATACTGCGAGCATCGGTGCCGACCGCGCTGTTCACATCGGCGTTGAGTGGCATCGCCTGACGCACACCTTCCACAGTTATTGTGTCCGTCTGCTCCAGCTCCATCACTGTTCCACCGGCAAAGTCGACACCGAAGTTGAGACCCCGCGTCGCGAGGAAGAAGATGGAAGATGCAATCAGCACCGCTGAGACAACTGCGCCAATCAGGCGAAGGTTCATGAAGCTCAGATTGGTCTTTTGGGGCCAGTATTTGAGTAGCATATCGTATCTCCTCCGGGCCTAGACCGCGAGCTTCTTGGGACGGAAGGTTTTCAACCACATGACCGTGAACCAGCGGGTCACGACAAAGGCGGTGAACACCGATGTGACAATACCGATGGCCAACGTCACGGCGAAGCCTTTCACCGGTCCTGAACCGAGCAGGTAGAGAATGATGGCGGCGATCAGGGTTGTAACGTTCGCATCGAGAATGGTCGAAAAGGCACGTTCATACCCGGCCTGAACGGCCGTGAGGGGAGAGCGCCCATTGCGTTGTTCTTCGCGGATACGTTCAAACACGAGCACGTTGGCGTCGACCGCCATACCGATGGTCAGGATGATGCCTGCGATACCCGGCAGGGTCAGCGTAGCGCCGAGCCCAGAGAGCGCCCCAAGAATCAGAACGATGTTCGCCGCAAGCGAGCCAACGGCAAAACCTCCCATCAGGCCATAAGCAATGATCATGAAGATCGCCACAAGCGCGAGGCCGATCATGGATGCACGTGTACCGGCGCGAATGGAGTCATGCCCCAGCGTGGCGCTGACCGTGCGCTGATCCAGGAATTGGACCTTGGCTGGCATTTCACCGGCCTCGATGATCGCGGCAAGGTCCTGGGCCTCTTCCTGCGTGAAATCACCCGTGATGCGAACATTGCCGCCAGGGATCGGTTCATTGATGCGCGGCGCTGACATGATCACATCATCCAGAACAATCGCAAAAAGCTTGCCGGAATTGTTGCGGGTCGTGTCGTAGAATTTCCGGGCGCCATTGCTGTTGAGGCGGAACGTAATCTGTGGCCGGTTACCTTCGTCAAAACCTTGCGCTGCGTTGGCAATATCTGCGCCGGTCACTTCCGGAATGTTCCGCACGAGCAGCGCCCCGGTCGTCGGCCCTTCCAGCAAGCGATAGCCCGCGCGCGCCACGCCTGCCTGCGCCGAGGTGATCGCGGATGGGCTGTCATCAACAAGATTGAACGTCATCTTGCCGTCACGGCTGAGCAAATCCTTCAAGCGTTGCGGATCGGGCTCGCCTGGCGCCTCAAGAATGATCCGGTCATTGCCCTGCGGCGTGATCGAGATTTCGGAAACACCGTCGGGATCGACGCGGCGACGAACGATGGTCATCGTCTTGCCCAGCGCGTCTTTCATCAACGCTTCTTCTGATGCGGCGGGAACCGTGACGAGAATCCGGTCTGTGCCGAGTTGTTCGATTTCGTACGTCTTCGCGCCGCCAATCGCGCCTTCCACATTGCCGTTCAGCTTGCGCATACGACGGAGCGCCTCGTCCATCGGGAAGTTGCCTTCGGCGTCAGGACGCGTCAGCGTTATCTCCAGCTGGCGCCCCTTCACGTCTGGCAGATGGCCAATACGCTCGGACGGCGTCACATTGGTAAACGCGCTGCGCACATCACCGGCAAACACTTCCAGACGGTTGGCAATCACCTCGTCTGGATTGATTTCCATCATCAGGTAGACGCCGCCCTGAAGGTCTAGGCCGAGATTAACGCCCTTTTTGGGCATGAAACCCGGCGCATCATCCATGTTCACGACATTCGGCAGCGCCATGACGACACCCCATGCCAGTGTCAGAAGAACAAGCGCGACCTTCCAAGGTGGAAACTGAAGCATGCGGAATTCCTTGTCATGCGAAGGGCCGCAAGCGGGCCCTGCAGGCCCTTAATCGTTGGCGGCGACCGGCTGGTTCTTGCCACGAACGTCGATCACCATCTGCTTGATGATCTGGACGCGAACGCCTTCGGCCAGTTCGACCGTGACTTCCTCGTCGCCCGCCTTGGTCACCTTGCCGACGATGCCGCCGGACGTGACGATCGTATCGCCCTTCTTGATGTTCTCGATCAGGGCCTTGTGCTTCTTCGCGCGCTGTTGCTGCGGGCGGATCAGCAGGAAGTAGAAGATCAGGATCAGCGGCAGGAACAGTAGCACCTGGCTCATGATGCTCGGACCCGACGCGCTTGGCGCGGCCTGCGCCAAGGCCGGCAGTGTTACAATGGCGGCGCCTGCGGTCAGCGTGGCAAGTCTGGTCAGCATTTGGTTCTCTCCCATAGACCCCTGAAAATGTGTTGCTCCTATAGCTGTGGGCAGTTGCATTGGCAAACAAGCCCTGCAGATGAAACCACTGCAACTATAGCGCCTGGGAACATCCCGGCACCATAGGCGCCAACTCATGCGACAGGCTGAACCATTCAGTCGTGCCGTCGCGCGCCACGCGCGCAATCTGCTGGCGCCCTTCGTGTTGCATCGGCGTGATCACCAATCCGCCGGGCTTGAGCTGGTCGAACAGAGCCTGGGGGATCGCATCCACTAGCCCCGTGATGAGGACGCGGTCATATGGCCCGCGTTCAGCCCAGCCGAGCAGGCCAGCGCCGTAGCGCACCGCAAGATTGTCGAGGCCAAGGCTCACAATCCGTTGGCGCGCATGATCGGTCAGCTTGTTGTACCGCTCGACGCCAAACACATCCGCGGCAAGCTGACCGGCCAATGCGGCGATATATCCAGACCCCATGCCAATCACCAGAAGACGCGCCTTGCGCTCGCGGCCGAGGCCCAGCGCCTGAAGCAATTGCCCGGTCGCCGCCGGGCGCGGGATTGTCTGGCCGCACGGGATGGGCACCACGCAGTCAGCAAAGGCAAGGTCTTTCAGGGCGGCATCATCGACAAAGGCTCCCCGGTCGACCGTTTCCATCGCTCTCAGCACGCCATCATCCGTGACCCCCTCCTGACGCAAGCGCAGGACAAGTCGGGCGGCACGGAATGGATCGGTGATCAGGTCTTCCATAGCTCCCGCAGCGTCCGGAGGAATACTTCATGCGTCAAGTCCACATGAAGCGGGGAGATGGAGACATAGCCATCATAGATCGCCCGCAAATCGGTGCCAGCATCCGGTTTGGAGAGTTTGCCCTTGTACCCGATCCAGTAATAATCATTGCCGCGCAGGTCTTCGCGGCGGTCGGTATGGATGATCGATTCGTCGCGAAAGCCCTGACGGGTGATCTGGATGCCCTTAACCTCATCGGGCTCAACATCCGGGAAGTTCACATTCATCACCGCATCGCCAGGCCAACCATGCTCGATCAGCGGCTTGATCGCCTTGCTGCCCCAGGCCCGGGCGGTGTCCCAAGGCAGGGAGCCGCGCTCGCGGAAGCTCTGCGACTGGCTGAGGGCGATGGACGGAATGCCGAGCTGCATGCCGAACAGCGCCGCGGCGATCGTTCCGGAGAAGCTCGTATCCTCGGCAATGTTCTGGCCGCGATTGACGCCGGACAGCACAAGGTCCGGCTTCTCTGGCATCAGATTGTGCGTCGCCAGCAGCACGCAGTCGGACGGCGTGCCCGCCACGGCCCAGGC
>NZ_DEXB01000051.1:0-33020 GCF_002366485.1 Hyphomonas sp. UBA3195 | reverse complement strand
GCAAGGCCCGGCGCGTTGATGCCGTCATCATTCGTCAGAAGAATTCTCATGCCGAAATTACCTCAAGGCCGCCCATATAGTTGCGCAGGGCTTCCGGCACGGTGATGGAGCCGTCTTCATTCTGATAGTTTTCGAGGATCGCCACGAGTGTGCGGCCGACGGCGAGGCCGGAGCCGTTCAGCGTGTGGACGAATTCAGGCTTTGCGCCGGCCTCCGGACGATAGCGCGCATTCATGCGGCGGGCCTGATAGTCACCACAATAGGAGCACGAACTGATTTCGCGATATGTGTCCTGGCTCGGCAGCCAGACTTCGAGATCATAGGTCTTGCGCGCCCCTGCCCCCATGTCACCGGCGCAGAGCAGCATCCGGCGGAATGGCAGGTCGAGCTTTTTCAGGATCGCCTCGGCGCATTCGGTCATGCGCTCCAGCTCCTTCAGCCCCTCATCCTGGTTTGCGGCAACAGAGACCATCTCAACCTTGTTGAACTGGTGAAGCCGGATCATGCCCTTCGTGTCGCGCCCTGCACTGCCGGCCTCAGAACGGAAACAGGGTGTGTGTGCGGTGAAGCGCTTCGGCAGTTCGCCGGGTTCGATGATGCCGTCACGGACAATATTGGTGAGCGGGACTTCGGCGGTGGGGATAAGGAAATGATCTCCAGTCGTCTTGAACAGATCTTCCTCGAACTTCGGCAATTGCCCCGTCCCGACCAGTGCCTGGTCTTTCACCAACAATGGTGGCGAGCATTCCGTGTACCCATGCTCTTCGGTTTGCACGTCCAGCATGAAGGCGGCGAGTGCGCGTTCGAGCCGGGCCAGCTTGCCCTTCAGCAACACGAAGCGCGCGCCGCTCATCTTGGCGGCCGTCTCGAAATCCATCATGCCGAGGGCCTCGCCGAGATCGGCATGGTCCTTCACCTCGAAAGCATAGGCTTTCGGCTCGCCCCAGCGGGCCTGCTCGACATTGCTGTCTTCGTCCTGGCCTTCGGGCACTTCATCCAGCGGGATGTTCGGCAGGCCATAGAGCAGATCGTCGAGCAGCTTGCGGGCGGCTTCTTCCTGCTCGCCAGCGGCCTCGATCGTGTCCTTGGCGTCGGCCACGATCTTGCGCAGGCGCTCGAACTCCGCCTCATCACCCGAGGCTTTGGCCCGGCCGATCAGCTTGGAGGTCTCGTTGCGCAGCTTTTCCGCTTCCTGCTTGTCCGTGACAGCCGTGCGCAGAGCCGCGTCATGCGCGTGAATATCGTCCACCACATTGCCAAGCTCCGGCTTCTTCCGGTTCCAGGCGGCGCGGAAAGCCTCGGGGTTTTCGCGGATAGCGCGGATGTCGAACATGTGCGTGGTCCTGTCTGATCAGTCGGTCATTGCTCTAATCCGCGCCGGGCCTGCCTGCAACCGGGGGATATGCTTAGGCGTTTTAGGAAATTGGGACGTGAGGTCGCGCCCTGCACTTGCGCTTGCGCCTGCTCGGGCAAATCACAGGACGATTTCTTACTCCCTCGCAGCATCCTCTTCGGCCTGCTTCTTCTCGATCAGCTTCACGCACCAGATGGAGATTTCGTAGAGCATGAGCACCGGCACGGTCAGCAGAATCTGCGAGATTACATCGGGCGGGGTGAAGAAGGCCGCGAAGCAGAGAATGCCGACAATGGCATATTTCCGACCCTTGGCGAGCGCGTCAGAGGAAACGATCCCGATCCGCCCCAGCAGGCTGAGGATCACCGGCAGCTGGAACGACAGGCCAAAGGCCAGCATCAACGCCATTACCAGCGAGAGATACTCCGATACGCGGGGCAATAATTTGATGGTTGCGACCGTGCTGTCGATATTCTCCTGCGACACCGAGAACCGCGCCAGCATGGGCAGCATCAGGAAATAGACAAACGCCGCGCCGAGCGTGAACAGCAAGGGTGCAAAGACCAGATACGGCCAGAAGGCCCCGCGCTCATTCTTGTAGAGGCCGGGCGCCACGAACTGGTAGACCTGCCAGGCGATAAACGGGAAGGACAGGAAAATGCCGGCGAATACGGCGAGTTTCAGCTTGGCAAAGAAGAACTCCATCGGGCCAGTAAAGATCAACTCCAGCGGCGCCCCGCGAATGCCTTCGGCCACGCGCGCAAATGGCGCCAGCAGGAAGTCATAGATCGGCTCGGCGAAGAAGAAGCAGACAATCGAGGCGACCGACAGCGCCAGCAAGGCCTTGATCAGGCGCGCGCGCAGCTCGACCAGATGCTCCAGCAGCGGAGCCCGGCTCGCCTCGACTTCATCATCGGTGAAGTCTGGCTGTTCATCCTTCGGCGGCACGTGGGTCACGCAGCATCATCCCCGGTTTTCGGCGTTGCCGGCGGTGCCGTTGGTTCGGATTTCGGCTCTGGCGCTGCGTCCGCTTCAGGCGCGGCAGGTTTGGGCGGCGGACTCTTTTCCATAACGGCAGAGTTCACATCCGCTTCAAAGGCAGCGAGGTCGTCCTGCGCCTTCTGCATCGTGTTGTCTTTCTTGAGGTCCTCGATCTCCTTGCGGAGTTCGTCGAGTTCGCTCTGGCGGGCAATATCCTCGAACGCGGCCTGGAATTCACGCGCCATGGCGCGGCCCTTGCCGACGAACTGGCCGACCCGGCGCATCATCATTGGCAAATCTTTCGGGCCGACGATGATCAGCGCCGCAAGGCCCAACAACAGGAGCTCGGAAAACCCGATTCCGGGCAGCATGCTAAGCGCCCTCCACTCGGCAGCTTATGACGAGGCCTTCGTCTCGTCTTTCTTTGGGGTGACGTTGACCATGTCGTCATTGTCGACGGATTTGGTCTCTTCCTCATCCTTCAGGCCCTTGCGAAAAGCCCCGATACCCTTGGCCATATCGCCCATGATGGAGGAGATGCGGCCGCGGCCACCGAACAGAAGGAGGGCAACGACCACGACGATCAGCAATTGAATCCAGCTTGGCGACATGCCTCTCTCCTTCAAGAATTCCCTGAATATATACAGCAGCTCACGCTGGAACAATGAAACGAAGCTGCTAAAGAACAGCCATGCGTATCGCCACATGGAATGTCAACTCGATCAAGGCACGCCTTCCCACAGTGTTGGAAGTGCTCGACGCCATCAATTGCGATGTCGTCTGCCTTCAGGAAATCAAATGCGAGACTGACGCATTTCCCTATATGGAGCTGGAGGAACGCGGCTGGAATTGCGCTGTTCTCGGCCAGAAAAGCTATAATGGCGTCGCCCTACTCTCCAAGCACGAGATTGAAGACGTGACCAAAGGGTTGCCAACGATCGAAGACGAACAGGCGCGCTATATCGAGGCGCTGATCCTCAGCGACACCCCAATCCGTGTGGGCGGTTTATACCTGCCGAATGGAAACCCTGCCCCCGGCCCGAAGTATGACTACAAGATGGAATGGATGGACGCGCTGGAACGGCATGCGCGTGAGCTGCTCAAGCTGGACGAAGCCTTTGTCCTCTGCGGCGACTATAATTGCATCCCCACACCTGCCGATTGCTGGGACGAAACCGTCTGGCAGGACGACGCACTCGCCCTGCCCCAGACGCGCGCAGAATTCCGGAAACTGAAATATCTGGGTCTGGCGGATTCTTTTGAACTGACCGATAATCGTGCACACCAGTACACGTTCTGGGATTATCAGGGCGGCGCTTTCAAAAAGGATCACGGCATCCGGATCGACCATCTGCTCTGCTCGCCCCAGGCTTGCGACAGACTCCAATCGGTAGAGATCTATCGCAAGGCCCGCGAGCTCGAGAAACCTTCAGACCATGTGCCGGTCATCGGCGTCTTCGAAGACTAGCGCTTATTTCGCACGGTCAATGTCGTCGGCCCAGGCTGCCAGCCAGAACGTTGCCGCCTGCCAGTTGATCGCCACTTCGTTCAGCTCATACGCGTCTACGTGGTCGGCGTAGCAGGTCTGGGCCTGGCATTCGTCAATAATGGCCCTGGAAACCGGACCAGCAGGATTGGTGTTGTTCGGTCCACCCGACACAGCGCCCGGAGGCGGAAGCGGGAATCCCCGATACTGTGCGCCCGCCCAATGACGGTGATGCGGAGCCTTGAAGGCATTCTCCCCATGGCCGGAAATGTACGAGATATCGCGGGGGTTTCGGCCAAGGATGTAATCCAACAGGTCCAACGCGCCATCGCGATACTGAACGTTGCCGGTCATGTCGTAGGCAGTGCCAAGAGTAAGACCGCGATTGGCCAGAGTTCCAACCGATCCCCACGGCCAGACACCGCGATTGAGGGGGATCTGGTATCCTTCAAACCGAATTTGAGTGAGGTACGCATCTGCCGTCTGCAGCAAACCTTCAGCCGCCTCATTCCGCAGGGATTCGTCCGGAGCAACACGCGCCAACGACAGAATACCGAGGCCCATCGTGTCGCCCCAGTTGGGCTCCTGAAGGCCGCTGACTGGCCATGCGTCCAGCTCGCCCTGATAGGTCTTCAGGTCATCGGCATAGGCGGTTTCGCCTGTAGTGACGTACATTTCAGCGGCGGCCCAATAGAACTCACCTCGAATATCAGTCGAGCCGTAGGGCCCTGTGCCGGGGAAATTTCCATAGGCATATGCATCTGGAATCCGCTGCGCCGCGGCATAGGCGCGCTTGGCTGCCGCGAGGCATTTGTCGGCATACGCATCATCGACGCCGCGGAACACACGGGCACACTGCGCGCCAACGGCCGCCACATGCAGGGTCGCCGCCGTGGAGGGTGCGAACAGGGCACGGGGGCCAGTGTTTTTGTGGGGCATCATCGGCAGCGATGGCCACTCGGTATTACCAGATTTGTGATGCACCATACCGGATACATCCGTCATCTTCGGTGCCTTGGTCTGCCACTTGCCTTTCATGTTGCCCTGGACAATGGCGGCTTCTGCGCCCTCAGGCGCCTGCATGGCGAGCATGTAGTCGAGATTGTAGCGCGCCTCATCCAACAGGTCATTCAGGCCGTTACCGGATTCCGGAATGTTCGTCGCGCCATCCTCAAATCCGGATGTGCCGCGCTCATAGGCATTCAGCAACGTCCAGACGCTGATGCCGCTATTCACCACATATTTGCTCTGGTCACCGGCATCATACCACCCGCCGGAGACATCCAGCGTATAGTCACAGCGAGGCCAGCTGATCTTGTACATGTCCTTGCCATGGAAACAGGTCAGCACTTCTTTTTCGTGTCCGGCCGGACGCGCCCACTGCTCGCCGCCAGCATGCTCGGATTCAATCGGAACGCCGGCACGGTTGTGGTAGAAGTATCTCAACGTATCGTATTTGAGGTCGCGGAAGATATCTTCCGAAACGTCAAATGGATGGCTCTTTCCAACCCCCTCCACAACCAGCACGAGGTTGGTCGCTGGCGTGCGTAGTCCGCTGGTCACAACCAGTTGGACGTTGGCGCCGGAGCCGCTGTCAAATCCGTAGGGAATTGTGCGCCCCTGCTCGACCACAACCCCATTCGGCGCAACGATCTGCCATTCAAGGGTTTCGGTGAGATCGGTTTCGGCGACGCCGACAAAATTATATCCGGGGCGAATGCCGGTCTGGGTCGCACGAACCGGCCCGCGCGGCGCGTTGAACGCTGCCAGATATTCCTGCTGCTTCGGCGTCACCACGCTGGCGCCGCTGGCCATGCCATCTTCCTCAGGCACGGGAACCGACGAACACCCGGCCAACAGTGCGGCCGATGCCATCGCGGCCAGACTTGCTTTGCGGAGGTTGAACATAAGTTTCTTCCCTTTACTGCGCCTTCTTTGGGCTTCAGCTTGCAATAATAGGGCCAAACAACCTCGATCGCGAGACCTAAATAGGGGCGGTGAAGTCAGTTCACCGAGTCATAATCCGCGCCCGCCTCGCTGAAATAGGCACGCCAGAACGCCTTAACGTCGGCCATGGGCAGGTCATAGATCTGACGTGGCACGATACGGGCAACGACATCGACGTTTTCCAGAGCCGGACTCATCTTGGCCAGATCTGAGTCCAGATAGGCCTCATAATCGGCACCGAGGCGGTAAAAGCTGAACCCTTCCGAATGCTGCATCAGGTCGGAGACCAGCACGATCCGGCGATTGGTTTCACCAGCCTGGAAATCGGCGCGGTCGGCGATCGAGTACACAGCTTCAACGAGCGGGGAACTCGGCTGGCGCGTGTCGGTCAGTGCTGCCTCAACATTCTCCAGAAGTGGCGCATAGAACTGGGTCTGCCAGGTTTGCTCGATCATTTTCGGGTTCTGGAAGATCGGGTTGGCCTCTGCAGCGCTCCCCGACGAACACGCATAGTAAACAAGCTTTGGATCATAAGGGCTTGCCGCGTTCGGCGTCATGACCGTCAAACGTCCGTATTTGGGCAGGGCGCGGGCTTCAGCGTCCACGAACTCATAGACCCAATCCAGATCATTCGGATTGAACGGGTCTGACTGGTCGATCAGGATGATCGTATGGGCCGGGTCCTTGCGGTCCATACGGCAGCTGGAATCAGCCATCAGGGATGGCGGCTGATTGAACGCCACAACGGCGAACAAGGCAAATACGACACCCAGCATCAGCGCAATCATTCCACGCCAGAACCATGGGCCTTTGTCACTTCTGCGACGTGGCATCCCTTATGTCTCCTTCTAGGCCCGGCGAGCCTGGTCCACGGGAACATGCGTAGATCCCTTGGCCTCGCGGACTTTGCCGATTTCGTCAGCAACTTTCTTCTCGATTGAGGACAGGCCTTTCTGGACCTGCTGGATGTGCTGTTCAAGCCATTCGCGGGTCTGGTTCAGCGCTTTGATATTGTTGTCAATCGCTGCAATCGCCTTGTTCGCCTGATCCCGCTCCTTGGAATAGTCGAACGGCGGCAATTGTGGTGTGACGATTTCACTAAAATATTCCGGGCACGGGGCCTGATCACCCAGACGGTCACGATTGGCGTTGCGCGCACGGCGATGGGCCTGACGATAGGCGACTTTCAGGCTGCGCTCCTGATCGGCGGCGCGGGCTGCAATCGCAGACGCGTAATCGCGGCGAGTTTCGAGCAGGTTCATGGCCTTTTCGATCTCACGCTTGGCTGAGACGTGGCGGGATTGCTGAGTTTCAAACCACAGACGGCAGCTAGAGAAATAATCGGACAGATCATCCCGCACGCCATTACGAACTTCCTGGCGACGCTCATAGGCGCGGCGCTCCTTGCGCCAGACACGGCCATAGCCAGGGTAGCGATCGGAAATTCGGTCATAGCCTTCATACACAGCCAGCCCGAACACAGCGAGCCCCATGAAGAGCAGGCCAAGGGCGAGGAAGCTTTCCAGGCCAAAGATGTTCGGGAACATCGACATGACGACGTCGCCGGGCGCAATCGAGAACATTGAGAAGGTTCCGAGCGTCCCCGCCTCTGTCGCCGCAAGCAGTCCCGTTTCGACTGCGTCGCGAAAATGCGCGACAAAGAAATTGAGGAAGATGCCGGCCAGGACGAAGACCATCGCTATGGTACCGCCCATGATCTTCGCCGGAAGCGCCGGATGGTTCAGATAGCGCAGGCCAAAGAAGCCTGCGATCACGCCAAACACGACATTTACCGAAGACACGCCGAAGGCAATCATCAGGCCGCCCATCAGGCCATTGGACTGCGCGTCCTTGAACAGAAGTGCGTTGAAACCGCCCTCAAGGATCATGATGAAGATCAGGATCGCAACTGCTTGTTCGATGTTCTTCTTGATGTCCGGCGTGCGATCCCCGATCCGGTCTCCATGACGCAGTTTGAATTGCTGAAGCTCGATGATTGCTGCCGAATGCGTCTCCTTCGCATCATGCACATCGTCCAGCTCGTAGTGACGGTATTCGTTCTCTTCGGACTTGATCGCCTCGCGCAGCTGGTCCGGATAAATATCTATCGGCGTATAGTCGCTGATGTAATTGCGCACCGACGCCGCCGTCGTGGTCAGCCATGTCCCGAGACCGCGGCGCACGTCTTCTGCGCGTTCAGCGATCTGCTGCTCGCATTCACTCCACTGATCAGGGGTCGACGCATCAGACGCCGGGAGGCCGTCGCGGCCGTCCTTCTTCGCTGTCACCTTCGTGAATTGGCGATTCAGCCCCAAATACCCTTGGGCGCGCTTGCCCTTCAGCCCATGATCGGAAAGGTCGTTGCGGATTTCCAGCGGCTTGACTTTGCTCTGGCAACCAACATCTGCGCCCCAGCGCACAGCATTTTTCGACATGCTACATCCTCTTAACAGCTCAAGGCTTTTCATTAACTTTCGCGAAGATGGGCTGCCTTGGTTACTGAAGCGTGAAAGCTGAAGCAGGAAGTGCGGATCGTAATGTTTTTACGTGCGTTGGTGCTTGCGGCTCAGCTCACGAAAATGTAACAGAATAACCATGCGCGTCCGGCAAACCCATACGCACCGTTTGGCATTCCTCGCAGCCCTGTTCGTTTTCGTTCAGGCGCTGGCGCTGGGGCATGCCGCGGCGCATGCCGACCAGCCGCACGATCACTATGGGGTTACTTGCGACCTGACTGCTGTGGCGAGCATTCAAATCGTACTGCCGGATGTGCCGGCCAGTCCGTATATTTACGCAATCGAAACCAAGGTCACCGAGCCGCAATTTTCGCAGCCAACATGGACCCGGCCGCCCGGCCGCGCCCCACCGCCGCGAAGTCCGCCTTCCCTTCAGCAATAGCGACCAATTCTGCCGCCTGCGGGTGGCATTCCCTATTGTCTGAAGGACTCCCGGAACATGAAATCCCATATCTCCCGCCGCGTCGTTGCGGCATCGCTTATGCTGGGCGTCAGCCCCCTTGCCTTCGCTCAGGACGCCCCCGAGACACTTGATACGGTCATTGTGACCGGCGTCGGCCCTCAACGGGACACCGACGAAATGGTCGGTAACGTCACCGCGATCAATCGCGGAGAAATCATCGAGAAGCTCTCCGGCACACTCGGCGACACACTGGCTGGAGAAGCCGGTGTGTCCACGACCTTTTTCGGACAAGGCGCGAGCCGCCCGGTCTTGCGGGGTCTTGGCGCTGAGCGCGTCCTGGTTCTGACGAATGGAATCGGCGCGCTCGATGCCTCTGCCGCCTCGCCGGACCATCAGGTCGCAACTGACGGTATCGACGCCGAGAAGATTGAAATCCTGCGCGGTCCGGCGGCTTTGGCCTATGGCGGCCAGGCAATTGGCGGCGTCGTCAATGTCATTGACGGCCTGATCGTCGAAAGCCTGCCGGATGAACCGGTGTCATTTGAGGGCTTCGCCGCGAACGATAGTGTGAATGAAGGTACAGAGGCGGGCGGAAAGGCACGCTTTGCGACGGGCCCGCTTGTGCTGACACTATCAGCCTCTGCACGTGACTTCGGCGACTACGATATGCCGGGCTTTGCCGAATCTTCTGCTGCACGCGCGGCTGAAGAAGCCGAGCATGAAGAAGAGAGTGAAGAGGAACACGAAGAGCACGAGGAGCATGAAGAAGTCCGCGACACGATGGAGAACTCCTTCCTTCAGTCTGAAACCTACTCAGCCGGCATCTCGTGGGTTGGCGAAGACGCATTCCTCGGCTTCGCCCTGCGTCAGCAAATGTCGAGCTATGGCATCTCAGGCCACGAACATGATGAGCATGAGGAAGAAGAGCACGACGATGAGGACCATGAGGAGGAGGAAGGCCACGAGGAAGAATCCCCGTTTATTGATCTGGAACAGACCCGTTATGATATTCGGGGTGGCGCGAAGCTGGATGCGGGCCCTCTGACCCGTATTTCGGGGAATTTGTCCTATGCTGACTATGAGCATGTCGAATTCGAAGGCCCAGGCGAACCCGGAACGAAGTTCACGACGGAGGGGACGGAAGGACGCTTGGAGCTCGGTCATCAATTTGGTGAGATTGAGGGGGCAGCCGGTGTCCAATTCCTCGATAAGGACTTCAGCGCAGATGGGGACGAAGCCTTCCTGACTCCCACTTCAACGAAGACGTTCGGTGCCTTCGTGTTCGAGACCTTGCAATTGGACGATAATTCGGTTCTGGAAGGGGGGCTTCGCTTCGACAGTACCGAGCTCGACAATGATGTTCAGGGCGAACGGAGCTTCGATCTGTTCAGCGCATCCGCTGGTGGCCACAGGCATGTGGCATCAGGCTGGTGGATCGGCGGTCAGGTCAGCTATACTGAGCGCGCACCAAATGAAAGCGAACTGTTCGCTGATGGTCCACACCTTGCGACGAGCCAATATCAAATCGGTGACTCCTCACTCGACAAGGAGAAAGGCACGAATATCGAAGCCTCGCTCCGCTGGGAAAATGATCTCTTCAGCATCAGCGGCAACGTTTTTCATGCGGACTTCGACGGCTTCATCTATCTGACGCCGGGCGTCGCGATAGAAGATGGACTGGAAGTTGATGAGCTGGATGAACTTCCGGTCTTCCTGTTCCAGCAACAGGGCGCGAAGTTCACAGGTGCAGAGATTGAGGCTGAAGCTCGGTTCCCGGAGGGTCTGCTCGGTGCCAGCTGGGTGACCTCGGCCAGCCTGGATATTGTTGAAGGCGAACTGGATGATGGCAACAACGTGCCTTATCTGCCGCCGCTCACATTCCATGCGGCCCTGGACGCTGATTGGGGTCTCTGGTCTGCTGGCTGGACCCTGACGGCGGCAGCCGACCAGGATGATCCAGGTGCAGGTATTCTGCCTACCGATGGCTATGTAACGACGGGCCTGCGCGCGGCAATTGATCTGACTGAAGCTGGCTTTGGCAAGGATGGCACACAGCTGTTCGTGGAAGGCCGCAACCTGACAGACGAGGAAGTGCGGTATTCGACGTCAGTTCTGAAGGATGCGGTTCCGGCACCGGGCCGCAACATTCGCATGGGGATCAGGGTCTCATTCTAAAACCGGATCAGGCCTGATTTGCCCAAGCGCAAGTCAGGCCGTTTCCTGCCCAAGAAACGCGGAAAGAATCGCCTGATCCACCACCGTGCGCACATGCAGTGGCTCGAATGGCTTCGGGATCAGATAAGAGGGCTCGTTGTCCTGCCCCTGTAGCAACATTTCCGGATAGGCGGTGATGTAGATGACCGGCACTTCGGAATTCATGTTCGCGAAGATTTCCTTCACAGCGTCAATTCCAACGGATCCGTCGGCGAGGCGCAAATCTGACAGGATCAGTCCAAACGTCTGTTCTGCTGCCAGTTCGACCGCCTCGGTCTGCGTCGTTGCAATTCCGACGACTTCATGGCCAGCCTCTTTGACGATCTGCGACAATTGATAGGAAATCATCGACTCGTCTTCGATGATCAGGACAGTTGTACTGACCTCATTGGCGATATTTGTTTCCGCTTCCCTGAGCATGTCTTCGATATCAGTGATCGTCACGGCCAGAATTCGGGCGGCTTCCTGAACGGAAAAGCCCTCCACAACCGTCAACAACAGCGCGCGCCGCTGAAGTGTGGTCATGGCATTCATGATCTTGGCAATACCAGTCTCGTCGGACAGTTCAGAAACGCTCTTGCTGATCGATTTGTCGAGCTCGGCAAACAGGTCTGCCTTCTGGAACTTGAGGTCGGGAGCGACCGAGATCCGGAAGATCAACGACTCGATCATATCCTCAACAGCTTCGTCGCCGTTCTGCTGTTCTCCCATCAGTCCGCGCGCATAGCGCCGCAGATAAGGCAGTTCAGATGATATCAAGTCTGAGAGCATCGCGCTTTCGTCCCCCTTGTTCGATGGCGTCCTAAACTGGACACAACGGATGGCCAACCCGCCTTAACCATCGTGTTCGGCACAAATGCATAACCGAGCCTTAAGAACAAAATATGTCGCTGATTCCCGGCGGCGCCCCTCTCGCGTGCTTTTTCCGTTATCCACTCGCTAATTCTGCAGTATTTTCAACACAACCCGGATCACAGCGATTGAGTTGTGGGCGCTCCCACAAGCTTGTTGTTCCGAGGCAGCAGGCCCTCACTCAGCGGCGTCCGCGCCTCGCGTTCTGCTGCATTTACTACAGGATGAGCCCCACTCACCAGCATCTGCGTCGCGCAGGGTCAAGTTTTAGCAGTTCCAGCTGTCATTCAAGCGCCTGAGAGAGCCGGTTCACTCCCAAAGCGTAAGCCACCAAGGGTTGCGAGCGGGCTCATCCTGGAAGGGTCAACACCATCCGATAGCCTTTGGGGCCCGGACCGTTTTCTAACGTCGCGCCGATCTGGCTGGCTGACGCTTTCATGATGCGCTTGCCGAGCCCGCTGGCGGATGTCTTGGCGGCGGTCGATTCCGGGTTTGCGTCGCCATTGTCCTCGCAGGTGATTTCGAGCGTGCCGTCCGCCAGGGACTTGCCGGAAATGGCGACATGGCCGGACTGGCCGTCGACAAAGGCGTGCTTGATCGAATTGGCCACGAACTCGCTGACGATAACAGCGATGGAACTGGCCACCGAGGTCGAGATGGCAACCGGCGATGCCTCGCAGGAAATGGTGACATTGTCTGGCGCGGAATCCTGCAGCAGGCTGGCAATTTCCTTGAGGAAGTCATCCATCATGACGGCATCATCCAGCGGCGAGTCATGCAGCATCTGGTGGAGCGCAGCGGTGGCTTCGATGCGGCGGCCGATGGCGTCAAAGGCGTCAGCCATATCCTCGCCCCGTTCCGCGCGGCCCTTGTAGACCCGCACGAGCGAGGCGACGGATTGGAGGGAGTTCTTGACGCGGTGATCGATCTCGTTGCGCAGGACTTTCTGCTCCCTCAGCGCGAGGCGCAGATCCAGTTCGCGCATCACCTGGCGGGCAAGCGTGTGAAGGGCAGCCTTCTGGAAGTCATTCAGCGCATTGGGCTTGTTGTCCAGCACGCAGAGCGTTCCGATTGGCATGCCGTTCTTTGCCTTGAGCAGCGCGCCGGCATAGAAGCGCAAGCCATCTGCGGGCATGCAGAGTTCATTGTCGGCCGTGCGGGGATCCTTGTGGGTGTCGTTGATCTCGACAAAATCGGAGCTGAGCACGACGTGCGAGCAGATCGAGGTGACCAGCGGGGTTTCGCGCGCGCCGATGCCGACTTCGGCCTTGAACCATTGGCGGTCTTCATCGATCAAATTGACCACCGAGATCGGCACATTGCAGATCTTCGAGGCCAGTTCCACGATCTCATCGAAGTCCGTCTCGCGCGGCGTATCGAGGATTTCATACTTGCGAAGGGTTTCCAGCCGGAGCGCTTGTTGAGGGTGCGGGGCGGCTTTCATGCAGCAGATATTCCAGTTCGTGTTGCGGGACTGGCACCTACTATAGCCGAAACTTAAAAAAAAACAGCCTTAAGTGCGCCCCGCCGCACCGGGCGGATCGGGGGCCATGCGCCAACAGAGGCGACGCCCGTGAAGGCGATTGGAGGTCAGGATGGAAATGTCGGGAGGAGAAGGCCGGGTCAGGTGTCCGGCAAAGGCAATATGGCGCCGTACGTGTCCATAACTGGTCCATAAACGGCCCATAAGTGGACGCATCCATCGCGCCATTGTCCCGGCCCTTTCGCGCGGCACGCGGCGGGGCTGGCATCCAGCAATTCCCCGCTCAGCGCGGCGTGCAGGGCGCGCGAGGGCTCCGCCCCCGGCAATGGCGCGCGTTTGCGACCTGATAAATCGTCCGACAGGGCCAGGATGGTCACCCTGCCCCGCGCGTCCACGCCCCACAGCATTTGCGAGCCCGGCCCGCCCGCGCGCCGGAACCATGCCTTCAGGCGCTGGATGCGCCAGAAAATCAATGGCCAGACCGGGTAGAGATACCAGGGCAGGTTCTGAATGGGGGAGAACAGCGAGCAGTCCATCACCGCCTATTCTACATCCGTCCACAGAGGGGGAGGACAAGTTTATTTTCGGGGCAATGCCTGCGGCAGGATGGGCTGATTTGAGGGGGGACAGGATTGCGCTCCGTCAGCTACCAATCTTGTCATCCCGCAAAATCTGCAGGATTCATCCGGGATCCGGATGCGGGCTTGACCGCAACCAGTCATCCTTCGACTTCGTTCAGGATGAGTCCATCAGGCATCGCCCACCCTATAGCGCTCATGCTGAGCGAAGTCGAAGCATCAGCGCGGGCGGATCGGCGCGGCTTAGCCGAAGGCGCGAAACCCCGCCGCGTGGACACGCCTTACATTCGCTGCAATGCGCGCCTATCTGACTCGCATGCCGCTGCGCCATTCCGGGTGCACCTGTCCGGCAAGTCCCTCTGCAATGACTGTTTCTGCCCGGATCGCCGGCGCCCGGTTTCCTGCGCCGCACCAAATGGCGCAAGCCAAAGGAGACCCTCATGGCCAAAGGTCAGAAGAAGTCGAACAAGGAAATCCGCAAACCCAAAGCGGAAAAACCCAAGACCAATGCGTCGAACCCGACGCTGAAAGCTGACTCCATGCTGGGCGTCGAGAAGAAGAAACGCTGACGCCTTCGCCGCAGATCTGAATGCGCGACGGCCGGGCGTATCCTCACGCCTGGCCGCGTGCGCTCAAACGGCTCAGCCGGTGCGACCATCCACGCGCCAGTCCGGGAAGCGGCGAGCCTTTCCGGCGAACATCAGGCAGACTTCATTGCCCGCCGGGTCGCGCAGCCGCGCCTCGCGCCAACCCCAGGATTCGTCAGTCGGTGGACTGTCAAAGACAAGCCCCTGCGCTTTCAACGCTTCGACATGCGCATCCAGTGCATCGGCGGAGGGATGGTCGAAATAGATCCCCGTGCCGGAGCCCGCAGACGCACTGACCGGCGGGCTGACTGTATGGAGCGACAGGGTCGCGCCTCTGCCATCCGCGCTCTCGAACCGGGCATAGCGCGGCGGAGCCTCCACAATCCGCACCATGCCCAGCGCCTCATAAAAAGCAACGCTGGCGGAGTAATCGAGGCAGGGAATGGTAATCTGGTTGAGGATCATGGACGGGCCTTTCATGCACGGAGTTTGTGAGGGGCCTGTCTTGTAATTGCTCAACTTAGGATGAGGTCAAGGACGCTACAGGTTGGAAAATAATAATCATATAGACTGCGACATTGAGCATTAATGAGATTTGATCTCGCGCTCCCGCTGGACCTACATGCGCTATTGGAGTAGAAATCTTCGCGACCTATGGGGGGAATTCAGAATGAGACATCTATTAGCTGCGATGCTGTTCGGCTCAGTGCTTGTACCGACCTCCTACGCACAAATGACATACTATTTACAGCGTGACCTTGGCGTGGAAGGGTTTCAGCGAAATTGTCAGTATAGCAATGGAAAAGTGTATGCAGTTAACTCAACGAAAATGTGCCCTTTAAGTATACAAGAAGAAGGTTACCTTCCGCAAAACAGCAAGACGACGGGCTTTAAGGCAGGAGAGTATAGTGATGGCCTGACCAAAGTTTGCGTGTATAATGTATTGGGAAATCAGCGAGCAATTCGTCTGAATAATACTGAACTTTGTCCCCTTACATATGACTTTTGATCATCTCAGTTGCATAAACTGCAACACAGAATGATAGTTGGATAGCGGCGCTCAGTCCCCATCCAATAGGTCTCAAAGTATTTCTAACTCCGCATACTTTAAAGCAGCGTCTAAGAGTTCGTTATATGCCTCTTCGATCATCTGAACTGAAAGTATAGTTAACGATAGGCCTATTCGTTTAACCGGTGCTAAGTCGGATTTGTTTGGCTTAAACCATGTGATTAGCGTGTCTTCGTCCCTACTACCATACGCACCCAATGCGCCGCTCCAGTTGGGATGGGCGAACTCACTGAGGCGGTCATAATTTTTTCGTAGTTTTGGAATCTTTTTGTCCGCATGATCGATAATCGTAAGGATATTAATCGAAACAGGAAGTTCAGTTTCCGGCTCAAGTCTCTGACCTAGCAGAAGCTGCACCATTTTTTTATGTAATTTTCCAGAAAGTCCGGTTTCGACTTCGTTTTGTATCAGTTCCATGGCGAACCAGATACTTGCCGCAGTTTCTATCATTGCACGGACGCAAAGATTTGCAGCCACCACATCGTCGCGCTCGAACAAGTCACAAGCTGCTCGAAACAGTTCTTCGAATCGACAATACTGAGCATCGCGAAAGCACAGCGCAATGTATGGGGTTTTTGATGAGCGACTTGGCAGAGAGAGAGGGTCCACTCCCTCTGGAAGACTATCAGTGATGTGAATTTGACTTTTGCGCGCAACAGACAACAACTCATCGATTGTGAAGTCATCGAAGCGGATAGGGTCGATCGTCACAACGGAATATTGTCGTGCTTTTTCCAGGGGTTCTCAAGCTGCTTGTTGGCCAGGGCCCGGAGGGATTTGGCGACGCGGCGGCGGGTTGAGTGCGGCATGATGATGTCGTCGATATAGCCCTTGCGCGCGGCGACGTAGGGGTTCGCGAAATTGTCCTCATACATCTTGGTGTGCGCGGCGATCTTTTCCTCGTCGCCCAGGTCTTTGCGGAAGATGATCTCGACCGCGCCCTTGGCGCCCATCACGGCGATCTCGGCCGTTGGCCAGGCATAGTTCACATCGCCGCGCAGATGCTTGGAGCTCATCACGTCATAGGCGCCGCCATAGGCCTTGCGGGTGATGACGGTGACCTTGGGCACAGTCGCCTCGGCATAGGCGAACAGAAGTTTCGCGCCATGCTTGATGAGGCCGCCATATTCCTGCTTGGTGCCCGGCATGAAGCCCGGCACGTCCACAAAGGTGACAACCGGAATGTTGAAACAGTCGCAGAAGCGGACAAAGCGCGACGCCTTGCGGGAGGCGTCAATATCCAGCACGCCGGCCAGCGTCATCGGCTGGTTGGCGACAAAGCCGACCGTGGAGCCCTCAATGCGGCCGAAGCCACAGAGAATGTTGGCGCCGAATTTCGGGCTGATCTCGAAGAAGTCGCCTTCATCGGCCACTTTCTCGATCAGCTCGCGCATGTCGTAGGGCGAGTTCGGGTTGGGCGGGATCAGCGTGTCGAGGCTGTCTTCCACGCGCTCGGCGGAATCATAGACGGTGCGGACCGGCGGGTCTTCGCGGTTCGATCCGGGCAGGAAGTCGATCAGGCGGCGCATCTGGACCAGCGCCTCGATGTCGTTCTCGAACGCGCCATCGACCACGCCGGACTTGGCCGCATGGACGGATGCCCCGCCGAGGGATTCGTGGGTGACTTCCTCGTTCGTCACGGTCTTCACCACGTCCGGGCCGGTGACGTACATGTAGGACGTGTCCTTCACCATGAAGATGAAGTCGGTCAACGCAGGCGAATAGACGTCGCCGCCGGCGCACGGGCCCATGATGACGGAGATTTGGGGGATCACGCCGGAGGAGAGGACGTTCTCCATGAAGATGTCGGCATAGCCGGCGAGGCTGTCGACGCCTTCCTGGATGCGCGCGCCGCCCGCATCGAAGATGCCGACCACTGGCGCGCCATTCATCACGGCGGCCTTCTGGACCTTCACAATCTTGGCGGCATGGGTTTTCGACAGGGAGCCGCCGAAGACGGTGAAGTCTTTCGAGAAGACATAGACGAGGCGGCCATTGATGGTGCCCTGGCCGGTGACAACGCCGTCGCCGGGGATCTTCTGCTCATCCATGCCGAAATCGGAGCACTGATGCTCAACGAACATGTCGTATTCTTCGAAGCTGCCTTCATCCAGCAGCACTTCGATACGCTCCCGCGCGCTGAGCTTGCCTTTGGCGTGCTGGCGTTCGATTCTTGCAGCGCCACCGCCCTGACGGGCCTCTTCGCGTTTGGCTTCCAGCGCTTCGATCACGTCCTTCATGGGGCTCTCCCGGCCTTCTGTTTCTGTTTGCTCCCCCGTGATTATACGGCAGCGCAACAAAGGCAAGTGCGGCGTTAGGCCCTTGAAAACGCAAACGCCCCGGATGTCTGGTCCGGGGCGCCGCGGCAGGGCGATCATTCTGGTCGGCCCGCCGCCAGGGGTGCCGTTGCGTTAGTAGCCGTAGCGGCTGTGGCCGTTCTGGCCGCGATTGCGCGCCTGACCCATTTGCGGAATACCGTCGAGCCGGGCGACCTGTCCCCGCCTAACGAGACAGGTGACGTCGCGTTCCCGCTCGCGGCGGCGGTTCTCGAATTCCACATCATCAAAGCGGATGCGGAACCCATTCGGGCCGATCTGCTGGATTCTGCGGTCATCATCGAAATCGACATCGTGGAAGCCGGCCCGCCATGCCGTGCGACTGATCGCGGCGCGGCAGGCCTGAACGGCGTTGCGACGCAGCTGGCGTTCCTGCCGGAGCGACTGGCCCCATTGATTGGTGCGATACCGGCCATAACGGCCCGTCGGGGCATTGTGGCCGATTTGGATCGACAGGCCTGTCGCGCCAAGCCGGGTCTCAAGTTGGGCGATGCTGCCCCGGGCCGGGTCGGCCATGGCGGGGGCGGCGATGAGGGCGGACGCAGCAAGGGCAACGGCAGCCACTCGGACATTCATGATTTTCTTCATCATGTGCCGAGCAGACCACGCGCCACAGGAACACGGCCTGAGCGCGGCGTTCATCGCAGGTTTCGCTGCGGTTCATCTTCGTTCAACTGCGGGTGCGCGCTGTTGCGCAGGGCGATCAGCCGAGGCCGACGAGCCAGGTTTCCAGCGCCTTGGCCTCGATGCGGCGCAGCGCCGTGGCGGCCTTGGCTTCATCATCCTCGCCCCAATGCTGGGCCTGCCAGGCCTCGTCAATGCGGGCGACCTCGAACGCGTCGGTCGCCGTCAGTTCGCCCTCGACCACGGCCATGGCGAGCACGGCAGACCCGTAAAGGCCGCATCCGAACAGAAGGCCTGTCAGGGCAAAGTCATCAAGACCGAGCGCATAGGTCCGCGCCGCTTCCAGCGAAGCATCCGGCTGGGGCGAGGCAATGATGCCTTCGACCGGCACGAGGATCACATCCAGCGCCTGTCCGGCCCAGGCGCGCAGCGGGGCCCAATGTGCCTCTTCCAGCTCGGCCAGTTCCTCAGGCTCCTCGGCGATGTGACAGACAAGATCGGTCTCGCAATAGCGGGCCAGTTCATCCGCCATCTCGTAACGGGTCTCCGGCACACGATCGATCGCAACATTGGCAAGCCGCGTGAGGTGCATCGACATCAGGTCGATCTCTGCGTCCTGCGCATTCCATTCAGCGGCAACCGCCTTGGCCAGCTTTTCCGTCGGCAGCTTCAGGGCGACGCGCGCAGGCGTCTTGATGGAGCGGCCATCCAGTTCCACGGTCCAGCCGCCGGGGATCTGCTCCGGCTTGGCACTCTCGTAGAAGCGTTTCGGCTTCGGGGTCTCTTGGGTCTCGGTCTCGTCAGTCATGGCCGGGCATGTACGCCCATGAGGGCGGGTTTCCAAGAGGGGAAGTGCTGCAGGATCGATTGGCCGATTGTGATTCAAAAACGCTCAGCAAGCGATGGTAAGACAAGAAAGCATGCGAGCATGATACCGATCCATATGCCCTGCTCCATCCGGCTGCGCGAACCAACGTTTCGGAAAATCGAGGCAAGGACCAAGCCATTAGGCACCACTAGCGACCAGACAGGCACCTCGTAATACAAAAGCCAGTTCGCGTTGCAAAAGCCCCAAAGACCGACAATCCAACCTCGTTGTGACCATCTTCGTTGGACTTCCCGTGATACGCCACGAAGCTTGAGAGCCACGAGCGAGACTATTGCCAATCCGGGAAGCAACACCAACCAACGCGCCCCATCCAGCCGCGTTGACAGGGCCACGAACACCGCAATCACCAGCCCCCAAGGCAGCCAGGCACTTTGCCACGTAACCTTACCGGTCGCCGCACGATTGTATTGCGTCCGCATGTCATCTGTCATGGACGGACTGTTCAGCACAGCACCGTTCAACCCGAATTCAGGAGGTCGCGTTCGTTCCATGCGAGAACGCTAAACCGCAACCTTCAAGAGATCAACACTCCCTACAGGGTTGACGGCGTCGGATCAAACGCCAGCAGGCTTTTGCGGAGCGTGTCGAACTCATGGTGGATTTCGTGGGCGCCGACTTCTTCGAGTTCGTGGGCGGCGCCGAAGCCCCAGCTAACGCCGTGCGTGTAGACGCCTGCCGCGCGGCCCATGGAAATGTCGTGGATGGCATCGCCGATCATGAGGCGTTCATGTGGCGCGCAGCCCAGCGCGCCCATAGCCTGTTCCACCATGTGCGAAAGCTGGAACCTACGTATAGGTCGCGCAAGCAGAGGTACTGGCTAATCTAAGTTCAAAGATGGACAGCCGGACACAAGCCCTCCTTGGCAGCTATTCGCCGAAAATAGACATCCGCCATGCAGTCAAATAGGGTATCGGAACAGTTCTCGGGGGATTCACAAAATGTTTAGCTGGCGAATGCTGCTGGCCGTTTTTGCACTGGTCTTTGTCGCCTGCCAGCAACGTTCTGAAACAATTGTTTCCGCACCTGCCTGCAATGGTACCGCCGAAGAGGCCACGGCTTGCATAGAGAAAAAGGTTCAAAGTTGGCGTGCGTCCGCTGATATGTCCGACGCTGATTCAACATACAACTTGTTCAAAGCCGCTTGTGAAGTGGACGATCCCGACGGATGCTGGATGCTGGGCCGGGCCCTTCAAGGCGACGGATTCCTGTCAGAGGATATGCAGCAAATCGGTAGCTTCAAACAGGATCGCCTCGATCCAGAACGGGGGGCAATGATGATCCAGAAATCCTGCGAACTAGGATCAGGGTACGGTTGCTTGAATCATGCCGCAAGTCTGGCGGTCGAGGTTCACTGGAATCCGGAAGAGCTTCAGAAAGCCGATCTAGAAAAGGTTATGGATAGCTTTTACCGCTCCTGTGAGCTGGGCTTCGTAACCGGGTGTGGCGGTTACTTCGATTTATCCGTCTCCATGCAACCTTCACCAGATATTGAGAAAGAAAAGTACGCTGCGCAGGAGCTTTGCGACAACAAGATCGGAAGCGGGTGCCACCTTCTCGGCGTTTACATCATGCAGGAAGCCCTAGATGAGGGTGGGCATAAACTCGCATTGCCGCTGTGGAAGCAGGGTTGTGAATACGGATACGAAGATGCGTGTCGTGCATACGCAGGCAACATGGGCCATTTTGGGATCGACGCTGAGTATGAATGGGCTATCCGAACTGCCTGTGAATTTGGTTTCCACACGGGTGATTGGGGGACCGTAGACAGTGTCAATTATCCACCATGTCGTTCATTAGATTCTGGATCAGAGGATTGATATACGATCTCACGGCTAAACGCGGTTATGCACCGGACAGGTTCCTAGTTTTGTGAGACTTCTGGATCAAACGCCAGCAGGCTTTTGCGGAGCGTGTCGAACTCATGGTGGATTTCGTGGGCGCCGACTTCTTCCAGTTCGTGGGCGGCGCCGAAGCCCCAGCTGACGCCGTGCGTGTAGACGCCTGCCGCGCGGCCCATGGAAATGTCGTGGATGGCATCGCCGATCATGAGGCTTTCATGTGGCGCGCAGCCCAGCGCGCCCATAGCCTGTTCCACCATGTGCGGATGCGGCTTGCCGGGGCCGTCATCAGCGCACCAGACCGTATCAAAGAAATGCTGGATATCGTGTGCCCCAAAAAGGCTTTCGATGCCCTTGTGAGTCTTGCCGGTCGCCATCGCGATCAGCCAGCCTTCCTCGCGCAGCATTTCGAGCGTTTCCAACGCGCCATCATAAAGCGGCTGGGTGAAATCTGGCCGGGCCCGGGCGCGAACCCAGGACTCGCGATAATCATTCACCAGCCGGTCGATCTCGGCGGCATTGGCGTCTGGCGCAAGCTGGCCGCAGGCTTCATGCAGGCTGAGCCCGACAATTCGGCGCGTCGCATCATATTCCGGCGGCGTCAGGGCCGACAGGGTGAAGGCCTCAACCATGATTTCATGAATTGAGGTTCGGCTGTCGACGAGTGTTCCGTCCACGTCCCATATGGCAAGCTTCAAACCCGACATCAGATGAACGGTGCCAATGGGTCTTTGCCAGCTTCCTGTTCGAGGAAGCCGAGGGATTCAAAAGTCTGCTTCATGTGCGGCGGCAGCGGCGCGACGATCTTGATCGGCTTGCCAGTCTGGCGCGGTATGATCAGGCTGCGCGCGTGAAGGTGCATGCCGGGCGCAAGGCCCTGCGGCACTTCGCGGCGGGACTGGTATTTGAAGTCACCGAGAATGGACGTATTCATTTCCAGCATATGGAAGCGCAGCTGGTGCATGCGGCCGGTTTCCGGCTTCAGCGCCACCCACGCCGCCTTCTGGCCAGCCGTGGAGATCACCGCATAGTCCGTGATCGAATGACGTGCGCCCTCGACGCCCTGCGCCGAACGGAACATGCGTTCGCGGTCCGCGTCGCGGCGGCCACGGGCCTTGGGATGGATGACGCGGTAACCGTCTTCTTCGTTCTCGTCTTCGATCCCCTTCACCATCCAGCAGCGGATCTGGCCAAAGGGCGGGTTGGGAACACCAACGGTAATGGCCCAATAGACCTTGCTCATGTCGCGGCTACGGAACTTCTCCGACAGCTGCGCGGCGGCCTTCGGATATTTGGCCAGCAGCAGCACACCGCTCGTATCCTTGTCGAGCCGGTGGACAAGGACCGGGCGATGCTCGCCATCGCCCAGCGCGGCCAGCATGCCATCAATATGGCGGCCCTGCCCTGATCCGCCCTGCACGGCGATGCCGGCAGGCTTGTTGATGGCGATCATCTCGTCATCTTCGTAGAGGATCAGGTCGCGGATGAATTGGCGGTCTTCCTCGGAAACGCGCTCGGCCTTTTTCTGCGCCGGACGGGTCGCGTCCGCGTCCATGATCGGCAGGCGCACCTGCTGGCCGGTCTCGAGGCGCGTATTGGCCTTGGCGCGCGAGCCATCGACGCGAATCTGCCCCGTGCGGAGCATCTTCTCGATCTGGCCCTGCGTGACCGGCACGCGGCGCTTGACCCAGCGATCAAGCCGGGTGCCGGATTCCTTGTCGGAAACCGTTTCAGTAACAATCTGGCCGCTCATGCGAATACCTTTCGGGCAATCCAAAGTCCTATGAACAGCGCGATCACGCCCAGTACCAGTGAGAGCCCCGCATAGGTGCCTGCTTTCAGGGTTTCGCCCTTGCGCAGGAATTCCGCCACTTCCAGCGAGAATGCCGAGAAGGTGGTAAAGCCGCCGAGCAATCCTGTCGCCAGGAACAGCCGGGTCGTCTGGTGCAGCCCTTCAGCCTTCAGCGCCAGCCAACCGACCAGGAGGCCCATCAGCAGGCTGCCCAGCAGATTCACGGCGAATGTGCCATGCGGCCAGCCAGACGGCAGGTGGCGCACGGCCATAAGGCCGACCCCATGCCGGAGCGACGCGCCAATGGCGCCGCCTGCTGCAACTGCGAGAAATCCGTTCATGGCGGCCTTCTAGCTTCAACCGGCCCGCTTAGCCAGTGCCGCATGACTCTGGCGCGGAAACGATTGCAGCTTGACGAAGGGCCCCGGACCCATCGAATGTTAGCGCTAAAATAAAGAATATCCTAGGGAGCCAATCATGAAAAACCGTATTGCCGCGAGCCTTGCCGGCCTTTTGTTCTGCATGGGATCAGCAGCCGCCCAAGCCACACTTGATGTGGATCTCGACGCCCCGACCCACACAATCGCGCCGGAAATTTACGGCCAGTTCCTCGAACATGTCGGCACCCAGCCCTATGGCGGGATCTGGGTGGGCCCCGACAGTGACATCCCCAACACCGATGGCATACGCAATGATGTGTTCGACGCGCTGAAAGCGCTGAACGTCCCGGTCGTGCGCTGGCCCGGCGGCTGCTTCGCCGATCTATATCACTGGCGCGACGGCATCGGCCCGCGGGCTGACCGCCCGGCACGGGTCAACATGGTCTGGGGCGGTACGGCGGAAAGCAATGAATTCGGCACGCATGAATTCTTTGATTTTGCCGAACGGCTGGGCGCGAAGACCTATCTCAACCTGAACCTCGGTACGGGAACAGCCAAGGAAGGCGCTGACTGGCTGGAGTATATCACGGCCGAAACGGGCGACCGCGCCGAAGAGCGCCGTACAAATGGCCGCGACACACCCTGGACGGTCGACTACCTGTCCATCGGAAACGAGACCTGGGGCTGCGGCGGGGCCATCACGGCGGGCGCTTATGCCGATCTCTACGCGCAATTTGCGAGCTTTGCGAAAACGGCCGGCGACCAGCCGGTGCGCATCATCTCCGGCGCGCATGACGCAAACCCGGAATATGCCGACACAATCCTGGAACATCCCTATATCGCCGATCTGGCCGAAGGCATCTCCCTGCATGTCTACACCCTGCCCACCGGCGACTGGGGCAAGAAGGGCGCCGCGACCGGCTTCCCGGAGGCGGAATGGGCTTCGACGATGAAGCGCACCCTGCGCATGGCGGACGTGATCGAGGACCAGAAGGCCATTCTCAAGAAACACGATCTGCCCGCTGACGCGTTCGGCCTGTACGTGGATGAGTGGGGCATGTGGGTTGACCAGGATGAGGCGACCGATCCGCCCGCGCTTTACCAGCAGGGCAGCATTCGTGACGCCATCGTGGCCGGCCTGAACCTCAACCTGTTCCATGCTCATGCCGACGTCGTGAAGATGACAAACATCGCCCAGATGGTGAATGTCCTGCAGGCAATGATCCTGACTGACGGGCCGGACATGGTGCTGACGCCCACCTATCATGTGTTTGACATGTACCAGCCCTTCATGGGCGCCGAAGCGCTTGAAATGAATCTTCAGTTACCGGACTATGTGCTTGGGGATGTTACGGTGCCGGCCATCAGCGCCAGCGCCGCGCGGACGGAGGATGGCCGCATCGTGCTGGCCCTGGTGAATGCGTCTGCCCATGACGACCATCTGGTCGATGCGAGCGCTTTCGGCGCCAGCAAGGCCACCGGCCGTATCCTGCAGGGAGAGGAGATGGATTCCCATAACACGTTCGACGCGCCGGACCGGGTTCAGCCGGCCCCCTATATCGTGGACGGCACCGCGGACGATCTCGTCCTCTCCATTCCGGCGCGCTCCGTCGTGGTGGTGACACTCGACTAGGGCCCGGATGAAATCGCCGGTTAGCCCTCTTGCGCGGCGGCCATTCCTAGATCAAATGGCTTTGCGCGCGGGTGTAGCTCAATGGTAGAGCAGCAGCTTCCCAAGCTGACGACGAGGGTTCGATTCCCTTCACCCGCTCCAATGAAGAAAGCCGGCCACTGAAGGGACCGGCTTTCTTCGTATCTGGAGAGAGTGCGCAGCTTAGAACAATGAGACCGCGGGGCCTTTGAGCGTGTAGCGGTCCTTGCCGAGCGCCATGTCGATGGTCAGATAGCCTGACTGGCCCTTCAGCTCGCTGGCCGGGACGCTATCGCCGATGCCCTTGGCGAGCACATTGCCGGACGTGGAGACAACCGACCAGCCAAGTGGCTCAGCGCGGGATTCCGCGAAGACGGCCTTGAGGTCAGTCTTGCCGTTCATCTGGGTCGGCATCGGGGCCTGCAGCGTTCCTTCAACACGGGAGAACAGCTGGACCAAATAGATCCGGCCATTGGCGCGCACAGCCGCCACACCGGTATGGTCGAACTCGCCGCGCTTGAGATTGGCCTTGTTGGCGGGGTCTGCCATCAGGGCACGATAGGCTTCTTCAGGCGTAGCCGAGTCATCCACAATGGCCATGTTGGCGCCGAATGCCCCCATGAGGTGGGTGCGGTCCAGCAGGCGGACCCGGTCGAGATGACTGCGTCCTTCCATGTCCTCGTGGGCCACATAGCCCCGAACCGCCATGTCATAGGCATGGATACGTGCAGCTTCGTTCAGCGTCGCAAGGTTTTTCAGGCTCGCCTTGCCCGCGTCGCTGCGGTCAGCGGCCGCGAACTGACCAAGCTGGCCTTGCATGAACGTATCCGGCGTGACGCCATTGAGGCCCTCAAAACAGGCTTCGGTTTCAGTCTGGAATGCAGCAGGCTGCAGGCCGAGACCATCCGACAGGTCACAAGCCTGTTGGGCATTCGCAGTCAGTCCCAGCGCCGCAAGCGCCAGAGCGGAGATTGACATATATCTGTATTGCTTCTGTAACATAAGTGTCACAATACCGTGTGTGACAGATTTGCGTCAAGTAATGACACGTTTGCGTATATTACGTGTATGATACTCGGAGGTGTCCTGCCGGAAGGCCCTGCAATCACTCAGCATCCGGCTGGCACGCCCGCAAACCCGCCACAGGAATCACGGTCTCCCAACCTCCATCATTCAGTAGCTTGATGCGGCCAGTTGAGATTTTTTGCCCCCCATCCACCATCTCGCCAGGCGTGATTCGCAGGGACATCGTCTCGCCCTCGATGGTCGTGTAGTCCATTTCGGTCATGAATTGTCCGAACAAGGTCCCGCCCTGGCGGACCAGAGCCATGGTCTGCTGGGTTTCAGACAGCATGGTTTCGGCCGTCTGACTACCTGCCTTGGAGAAGTAGATGAAGCGCCGCGGCGCGCCCTGGGTCCACAGGAACAGCGCGCACTCGCCATCCGCAAGATCCTGCGCTGGTAAATTGCCTGCCTCGGGAACCTCCGGCGCCGGCGGAACGGGCCGCTTCTTGTCGCCGCTCGCACATGCCGCCAGCAGCAGCGCCCCCGCGACAATCGCAATTACCTGCCTCATGGCCTTGTCTCCATTCTGTTCATCGACCGCGTGTAGACCAGCGCACCATTCCGGTCTGTAAATCCCGCAGCCAGCAAGGCAGCGCGCAATTCATCATCAAAATTGGTCAGTTCCAATTCAAACCCATCCTGTGCAACAGCCTTGAGGACAATGCGTGTGCCGTCCCCCGCATCCCCAGACAATTGCGCAGTCAACCGGGTGTCCGTGCAGGTCAGTGGACCGCTGAGGACGGGCCAGTCCCGGCCAAACGATGCTGCGGCAAGGCGGGCCACATCGCTCGTCACATTCCCCGCCGCCGCCTCGCACCGGTCGCCAGACAGTTTCACAGAGCCGTTCGAGAGTCGGAGGCTGCTGCCGAGCTGCGCAATAACAGGATCGGCGCCAACCTGTTCCGTTAGCGGAATATTCAAGGACACTTCTTCCGCCACAACAGACGATCCGGATGCCTTGATCCTGCCCCGCCCCTGGCCAAACGGCCCGCTCCACGACACGTCATGCGACGGGCCGCCTGTCACGAAACGCAAAACATCGGAATCGAGATTGACCGCACCGAGCGGCGTGCCGCGCCATGACAGGCCGGTGACCTGACCATGCCAAACCGACCCTCGCGCCTGCTGCCAGTTGACGCCGCGATCCGCGATACCGGACTGGCGCAGGGCAAAGGACAAGGGCGCGAAAGCGATCAGGCCGCCAATCAACGTGATGACGAAGAGAGCGACAAAGAGAAATCCTGTCCGCATCATGACCCGCCTCCCGCAAACTCAAAACTTGCCCGCACATAGCCAGCCTCCTCGGCGAACATGGTCACGCGTTCAGGCACGGCGCCATAGCGCATGTCCGCATCGGCCAGCCAGGCATAGACCAGAGTCGGCACCGTCCGCTCAAACTGCAGGATCAGTCGGCCGTCATCTGCGGTCTGCAACCGCAACACGGACAGGCCTCTCGCATTGGCAAGCTGCAACAGATCCGACCGTAAGTTCTGACTGGAGGCGCGGGCGGCAGTGGCACCGGCCACGCGCGTCGTTTGTGAGGTGAGCTCCGCCGAGACCACGTCGAGCTGCCGACTGGCGGCTTCCAGAGCCAATTTCGAGTCCGCCTTTGCAGCCATCAGGGGCCGCACGATCGCGAATTGCAGGAGCGCGACAATCACGAGCAGGAGTGCCACGCCGATCAATGCCCGCTCTCGTCCGGTGCGGCTGTTCCAGTATCCCATCATGAGCGTCCTCCAATCGACAGATCGCCCACGACCCGTCCATCCTCAAGGCGCGTATCGCCCAAACTGACCTGCAGGCCGGTGGCCTCAATCGCCGTCTTCAGGTCCAAATCTGCCCCAAAGGCCGGATATGTCAGCGTGGCGCGAAGCTCACCGATGGCGCGGTCATAGCGCAAGCTGACCAAATTCGCTCCGCTGACACTCTCCACCGCCCCGTATAGCGCCGCACTGGTCTGCTGGAAGCTGGGCGCGGCGACGCTGGTCGCTGCCCCGGTGCGCGAGCGCAAGGCGGCGGCAGGATTAGGCGGCACCGGCTGGCCCGGGAAAGCGGCGGTATATTGAGCGCGGGATTCCGCATCCAGCGCCGTCGTCAGATTCTTCATCGTGTGCACCGACAGCGCCGTCTGCGCGCCCCATGCCACAAACAGGGTGGCCGCAAGCGCCGCGGGCAAGCGAAACTGTTTCAGAGAGATGCCGGTTTCAGAGGCGCGGGCATATGTGCCCTGCCGGAGATCGGTCAGGCGCGGCGCCGCCTCGGCCCAGAGCGCCAGTTCGGTCAGGGACTCTGCGCGACGGGGAGCGGCGTTTGCCTCCGTGCCCTTGAGGAGCGCCGACATGACATCACTCGGCCAGTCATTGTCGAACGCAACGGGACGTCCCTCGACGGTCAGCAATTGATAGCGACCGAAATCGACCTGTTCGGTTGGCGGCAACAGGGACAGATCCGGCACAATCCGGGCCGATCCGAGGCCGGCCGCCTCAAGCTGGTCCAGCCAATGCTGCATGACTGTGTGCGACACGGCATAGACTATCCGGAACCCCGCATCGTCCTGATCCGCAGATACGGCGACGTGAACGGACTCGACCGGCACGGCGAGATCATCCTCGATCGCAAACGTCGCAAGGCGCGTTAGTTCTACCGGCCGCCGGGCCGCCGCACGCACCCGGTGCGCTGTCACTTCGGTTCCGGGAACGAAGACGACAACATCCGCACCAGATGGAGTGCCTGCGCCCTCCGGTACGGGCTCCAGCCCGGACGGACCGCTCCGCACGAACCGCCAGTTTTCGCCGTCCCTCGGGATTTCCGTGTAAAGTCTCGGGCGCATCAGCCAGATCTCCTGTTTGAGCCCTGTAGGACATAAATGCCATCGGTGCCACGCCCATAGGTCGCATCGATGCGAATCGTGCCCGTGTCGGAGGCAATCGAAATGGCAGCCCCAATCTGATCGGAGCGTATCGACAGCGCGCTATCCCGGCGCAATTCCGGCGCGATGCTGGCCACATCCCGCGACAGGAGGAATTCACCAACATTCAGCCACCCCCCTTCCGGGCGCGACAGGATCAGTTGTTCGGCTTCGCTTGTGGACAACTCGTCGGAGAAGCGCGCTGCCAGCAGTGGCGCCTGAGCCGCTGTCAGCGTGTTGATGTTCAGCGGTGCATCATCCGACCTTGAACGGACGCAGACCAGGTTCGAAATCTCGTTCATTACATCCGGAGTGAAGCCGTCGATCGCGCGCAGGTCGCTGATAGAGACGAGCCGCTGTCCCGGCGTCCGATGAGGGATTGACCGGCCTCCATACGCGCCATCTTCGGCGCCGGAGGCGCGAGGACTGGTATCCGCGTCCATCCAGTCGGACAGCGAATCCACCAGATGCTGCGCCTCGCTGTTGAACAGGCCTGCGCCCTCAAGCATGCGGTGGAGTTGGTCGGGGGACACGCTCCCGGCGGAGGCTTCACCGTCCCCCAGCGAAAGCGCATTCAGATTCAGGCAATTCGTGGCCTCGTAAAACCGGACGGAAATTGTCCCACGCGAATACGCAAATACAATCGGCTCACGGAACAACAGGGAGTCTGGCGTCAAGGCTCCGTCTGTCTTTGCCAGGGCCTCGTTCACAAATGCCTCACCCACAGACAAGGCCCCGCGTGTTGCCCAGAAGCTGTCGGCCCGGCTGGCTGACACTCGCGAAACGCTGACGGATCGCGCCAGCGCATCGGTCGCCGCGAGCGCCGCTGTCGACATCAGGACGATGATGAGCAAGACGCTGAGCAGGGTCGCGCCGCGCTCATGATCGGAACGGTGCGAGCGTTTCATCCTGCGCCCCCAACAAGGAAAAGCTGGCGCAACTCATCGCCTTCTCCGAACACGAAAGTCAGCTCGACCAGATCCGGTAGCGTGTCTGATTGGCCCGGCCAGTCCAGTTGCCAACTGGTGCCGGTCAGAAAGCGCAGACCGACGCTGTCGAGGTCTTCGGCAATCACGCGATCTGCATAGGGCGTGTTGTAGACCGGATCAGGGCGCAGCCAGGCGCGGCGAACAAGGCTTCCGTCGGTCAGGAAGTATTCCACCCGTTGCAGGTCGCCCCGTGGCTCGACCTTGCCGGGATTGATCCAGCCAGCCCGGGTGAAGGCCAGCAAGGGCTCCAGTGTGGAGAATCCGCCGCTGAAGGCCTTGGGAGCATCGAGCCCATTGGGCGGTTGGGTCAGGCGCAGGGTCGCATTGGCGAGGTCATCCCGCAGCAGGCTATGGGCCGTATCCTGATCGCGAACCATCTCTGTGCGGGCCTCCACCATCTGACCGGACCGCAAGGTCTGGATCAACAGGGTCGATCCCGCCACCATGAGCAGCGAGGTCACGGCGAGCGCCACCAACATTTCGATCAAGGTGAACCCGGCCGACTTGCTCATGATGTCGGCACCCGCATCAGGGTCTGGCGGTTCACGAGTTGCTGGCCCGTTTCAGCATCGCCTATCGTGACAGACACCGAAAACAGGCCTTCCCGTCCGGTGGCGCTGATCGTGCGCATCCACGTCAGCCTGCGCCCGCGCTGCGTACTTTCCCCGGTGTTCACACCCGGCGGAATGGCTCCGGGGCGTACGAGCGCCTCGGCCATCAGATTGTCCGCTTCGACAGTGGCAAGGAAACGCTGGTCCACATGGCGCGCGCCAACAAGGGTTTCGTTCCCGAGATGCGCCAGCGACATGGCAGCAATACTGAACACGCCGAGCGCAACCAGCACTTCGACCAGCGTGAAGCCTTGCTGTGAACGCGGAGACGTCATGTCAGCGCTCCACCTCGACCATGCCGGACGAAGACACGGTCAGGACACGCCGGTCCGTGCCCTCGATCAGGGTCAGCGGCTGCGCTGACACGATGCCGGTCGCGTCGGCCACGATGTGCGGCCAATCCTTCGGATCACTCTCCTGAAGCCCCCGGCGCGATGTTGAGACAGAGATCGCCAGAGGGGATGGCAATGTGTGCGCCGATCGCGGCAGCGCGACCCAGCGACTGTCACGCCAGGCTTCGGCCGCATATTCATCTTCCCCCAGACGGATGGCGCGCACCTCGCCCGAGGCGATGGCCTCGTCTGCCAGACGGTCAATGGCCAGCTCCAGCCGCGCCACTTCCCGGTCAAGACGGGACGGCTGGCGGGGCAGCGTCATGACGATTGCGGCGCTGGCCAGCGCCAGAATGAAGAGCGCAACCAGAACCTCAACCAAAGACATGCCGGATTGAGAGGACAGGATTGGCGTCATCAGCTTGCGGGATCCCAGTTCCCGATATCGTCGTCCGTTCCGGCTTGTCCATCCGGACCAGTGGAGAAGACGTCATAGGCGCTGCCCGACCGGGTGCCAGGGTAAGCGTATTCGTATTCATTGCCCCAGGGATCAGTCCGCATGCGTTTGATATAGCCTCCGGGGCGGTACTGCGCGGCCTGTGCACCGGTGGGCGCCGTGCTCAGCGCCGCCAGGCCCTGATCCGCGGAAGGGTATCCGTACATGTCGAGATTATACATATCGAGCGCGCTTTCGAGCGCCGCAATGTCGGAATGCGCCTTGCCGATGCGGGACTGGTCGGTCGCCGGAGCGACATTCACGACGATCAGCGTGGCGAGCAGGCCCATGATGAAAACCACCACCATGAGTTCCACGAGCGAGAAGCCCGCCGTCTTGCGGCGCTTTTCCTGAGGGGTGCGGGGCGTGACTAAGTGCATGACTGCCTCCTATCCGATAGCGAGAGTATTGAGTTGCAGGATCGGCAACATAACCGACAGGACGATCAGGCCAACCAGCCCGCCGAGCACAACAATGATCAGCGGCTCCAGCAGGGACAGGAGCGTGGACGATCCCGTTTCGAATTCATTGTCCAGATAGTCTGCCGCGCGGGTCATCATGCCGGGAATGTCGCGCCCGGCCTCTCCGCTGGAGACCATGTGCACCATCATGGGCGGGAAGACACCGGTGGCCTTCAGCGCGCCGGCAAAGGAGCCGCCTTCGCGCACACGTTCGCCAATCTGTTCTGCCGCCTCACTGAAGACGAGATTGCCCGAGGCACCCTTGGCCCCGCTCAAAGCCTCAAGAATGGTCGCGCCAGAGCCGGAGAGCGTCGCAAAGACACGCGCGAACCGGCCCGCGCAGACGGTCCGGTTTAGCGGGCCCACAATAGGCAGGTTCAGGCTGTAGCGATCAATTGCGCGGCGCACCGCGGGAACCCTGAAGGCGCGGACCACGGCGAAGACCAGGGTCGCGAGCGCCAGAGCGATCAGGATACCATGTGATTGCAGGGCTTCGGACAGATTGACCACGATACGGGTGATCAGTGGCAGATCGGTGTCGAACAGGTCGAATTGCTCGACCAGGCGCGGCACGACAAACAACATCATGGCGATGATCATGCCGACAGCCATGATGCCCAAAACCGCCGGATAGATCAGCGCTGCCTGAACCTTTTGGCGCAATTGGTGACTACGCTCCAGATATGTCGCGAGGCGCTCCATGACGTCGCCAAGCCGTCCCGACAGTTCGCCGGCAGAGACGACCGAGCGCACGAGCGGTGGAAACGCCTTTGGCGCGACTGACATCGCGTCTGCGAGACGCGCGCCTTCGGTGACTTCAGTCTTGATGGCGTGCAGGACACGCTGGACCTGCGGGGTTGCCGCATCCTCTGCGGCGGCGCCGAGCGCCTGTTCGACCGGAAGGCCCGATTGCAGGAGTACGGACAATTGCCGCACCAGAAGGACACGCTGCTTTTCGCCGATCCGGCCGCCGATGCGGCTTGCCTTGGCCGATTGCTCGCTGACGGGAATGACATCGAGCGCCATGAGATCACGCAGGCGCAATTCGCGGCGCGCAGAACGCGGGCTTTCGGCGGAAATAATCCCTTTCTGGCGCCTGCCATGATCATCGACGGCGACATACTCAAATGCCGGCATCACCCACCTCCCTTGCGGCTGACGCGGAGCACTTCAGCGGG
>NZ_DEXB01000015.1:0-20997 GCF_002366485.1 Hyphomonas sp. UBA3195 | reverse complement strand
CTTGATCCGTGAACATCCTTAGAAAGGAGGTGATCCAGCCGCAGGTTCCCCTACGGCTACCTTGTTACGACTTCATCCCAGTCACTGATCCTACCGTGGCCGCCTGCCTCCGAAGTTAGCACAGCGTCTTCGGGTAGAACCAATTCCCATGATGTGACGGGCGGTGTGTACAAGGCCCGGGAACGTATTCACCGTGGCATGCTGATCCACGATTACTAGCGATTCCACCTTCATGCCGTCGAGTTGCAGACGACAATCCGAACTGAGACAGTTTTTGGGGATTAACCCATTGTCACTGCCATTGTAGCACGTGTGTAGCCCTACCCGTAAGGGCCATGAGGACTTGACGTCATCCCCACCTTCCTCCGGCTTACCACCGGCAGTTTCCTTAGAGTGCCCACCCAAACGTGATGGCAACTAAGGATGAGGGTTGCGCTCGTTGCGGGACTTAACCCAACATCTCACGACACGAGCTGACGACAGCCATGCAGCACCTGTATCCGATCCAGCCTAACTGAAGGAATCCATCTCTGGAAACCGCGATCGGTATGTCAAGGGTAGGTAAGGTTCTGCGCGTTGCTTCGAATTAAACCACATGCTCCACCGCTTGTGCGGGCCCCCGTCAATTTCTTTGAGTTTTAATCTTGCGACCGTACTCCCCAGGCGGAGAGCTTAATGCGTTAGCTGCGTCACCGACAGGCATGCCTGCCAACAACTAGCTCTCATCGTTTACGGTGTGGACTACCAGGGTATCTAATCCTGTTTGCTCCCCACACTTTCGCACCTCAGCGTCAGTACCAGTCCAGTTAGCCGCCTTCGCCACTGGTGTTCCACCGAATATCTACGAATTTCACCTCTACACTCGGTATTCCGCTAACCTCTCCTGGTCTCTAGACTTCCAGTTTCAAATGCAGTTCCGAGGTTGAGCCCCGGGATTTCACATCTGACTTAAAAGTCCGCCTACGTGCGCTTTACGCCCAGTAATTCCGAACAACGCTAGCCCCCTTCGTATTACCGCGGCTGCTGGCACGAAGTTAGCCGGGGCTTCTTTACTAGGTACTGTCATTATCATCCCTAGCGAAAGAATTTTACAACCCTAAGGCCTTCATCATTCACGCGGCATGGCTGCATCAGGCTTTCGCCCATTGTGCAAGATTCCCCACTGCTGCCTCCCGTAGGAGTCTGGGCCGTGTCTCAGTCCCAGTGTGGCTGATCATCCTCTCAGACCAGCTATAGATCGTCGCCTTGGTAGGCCATTACCCTACCAACTAGCTAATCTAACGCGGGCCGATCTTTCACCGATAAATCTTTCCCCCGAAGGGCGTATACGGTATTACCACTCGTTTCCAAGAGCTATTCCGTAGTGAAAGGTACGTTCCCACGCGTTACTCACCCGTCTGCCACTATATCGTTCGACTTGCATGTGTTAAGCCTGCCGCCAGCGTTCGTTCTGAGCCAGAATCAAACTCTCAAGTTGAGTTGATCTGACGATACCATCCATTGGAATATGGACGGCTACTTTAGCTGTTAAGCATCAAATATTGCGTTCTTTGACGAGAAACCCTTAGTCACAAAGGTCGGGCCGAAACCCAACCGATGGAAAAAGAATTTTCTCTTAAGAAACGCATCCGTCGTGATCGTTTGGACCGTGGCCGAAGCCCGTGTCCGCAAGCCATCACGCCGCCTGCGTTTCTCTTCCTAATCTCTTACGATGTCAAACAGCTGGAACCGAAGCTCCGAAGGTCTCCATCAGAAGCCCGTGGGCCCGTCCGGAAGAGGCGGCTTATATGGGCCGCCGCTTAGCCCGTCAACACTCTTTTTCGCGCCTTCTGCAGTTGAGTGTTTAACCACCGTTCCCGCATCAATTTAAGCGCAAAAGAACCACTTGCCGAAAAGATCCGGCTCGCAAATTCGAGCGTTTCGAGGAACCGCATATATAGCCCCTGTTCGACGAAAAGTTCAAGAACTTTTTCACCAATCAGGTGAGCTTTTCAGCGGGCCCGCTTCAGATGCCCGAGGGCGTCGTCTGCGGAAGAGGCGGCTTATATGGACCGCCCTTCTTCCCGTCAACACTCTTTTCCGCCTCTTCTGCAGTTAGGTGCCAGGCACCGTTTCCGCTTCAATTTTGGCGCAAATGAACCAGCCTGCCGAAATCATCCGGCCCGCAAATTCGAGCGTTTCGAGGAACCGACATCGACGCTCTGATTGGGGAAGAATAGAAACTTCCAAGCCATTCAGAGAACCCGGTGCCGGGCCGCCTCAGAGATCCGAAGAACTCGTCAGCGAGTGGCGGCTTATATGGACCGCCGTTCTTCCCGTCAACACCCTTTTCTGCGCTGTGTGCAGTAGAATGTTTAACCATCCATCCTGCTATGTTTACAGCGCAAAAGATCCCGTTGGCCGAACATGTCCGGCTCGCAGATCCGAGCGATTTTCAGGGAACCGATATCGAGCTCTGTCTGGGGAAGATTAGAAAACTTCCGAACCAATCAGGTGCGCCGTTACCGGGCCCCGCGTCTGAAACCCGAAGGCCTCGTCAGCGGAGGTGGCGATGTACCCCCGCCCCCCGGATGCGGCAACCCCCTAATGCAGGAATTCATCACAAAACTGCAGGAAAAAGACGGAAGCTTGTCGCGGCTTCCTGCCGGCCAATCCCAAAAGCCCAATGAATACGGGGGCTGCCCCCTAATACTGAGCGGACAGGTACGATTTCATCGCTTCTGCTTCAGCTTCCGTTTCAGCGATCTTCCACTTCACCAGATCCCCGATCGAGATCACCCCGACGAGGCGTCCGTCTGTCATGACGGGCAAATGACGAATCCTCCTGTCGGTCATAAGCTGCAACGCGTCATCTATCTTGGTGGTCGATTCGACCTTGATCACGTCGCGTGTCATCGCGTCGCCAACGTTCAATTCCAGCGCCATGGCGCCCTGACGCGCCACATGGCGCACAATATCCCGCTCAGACAATACGCCGATGATGGTGCCATCAGCGTCCAACGCGACCACCGCGCCGATTCGCTTACCATCCAGCGTGCGGGCTGCGGCCGCCAATGTTTCGCCGGCCTTCACCGAAATGATGGCGAATCCCTTGTCTTTCAGAATTTGGTCGATGGTCATCCATTGCCTCCCTGTGCATACGGCCCCTTTTTTGAGTGCCTGATTTTCAGAAAGCCTATCATAATTCCAATCATGACGCGATCAGGCGTGAAATTGTGCCCGTCCGAGATTGCGTGCGAGGTACCGGAATAACAGGGCCCCGGCGATGTATCCACCAATATGGGCCTGCCAGGCGATTGCCGAGCCGAACAGCGAAGGCCCCAGGAAGGCGAGAATCAGGTTGCCGACAAAAAAGACCGCGCTCGTCGTCAGGAATTTTCGGTCCAGAAGCCTGACGGGAAGCCCATTCTGGATCATCAGAGCCCCGGCAATCAGGCCGGAGACGCCACCTGAGGCCCCAATGGCCGGTGGCCCATCCGGATAGTGAGCCAGGAGATGGGCAACGGAGCCACCCACGACGCTCGCCACAAACAGGCCGAGAAAGGCCAGATTGATGCTGAGGCGAGATCGCGCGATTCGCTCGATCACAGCATAGACCGGCTTGCCGACCGCAATCAGCATTACTGTATTCATGAGGACATGGGACCAGCTGCCGTGAACCAGCGCCGTTCCCGCAAGGGGAATCAGCGCATCCAGCGCATTTCCATACGGAGCATAGCCTCCAGCAATGGGAGAACCGCCTATCCAGCCCCAGAAGCGATCCGGGAAGACTGCGCCTATATCCACGAAAAGCGGGTCCAGCGCGGAGCCTGTGATGAGTCTCAGTCCGTGCATTGCAACAATGGCGAGCGCCAATGCGGTTACAAAGGGAGGCGCATTGATAATGGGGGGCGCTCGCCGTGATTGGCGCATGGACGGTCTCCTGAAACACTCGCTCACTGATAGATGGGCCTTTGAAACAGGATGTCACCCCGATTCGCGGAATGATCATCGTCGCCCTGATGCTCTACAGAGCCCACATAGGCCCGACGGCTAGCCCAGCGCGCCACCGCCCCTTTACACCTGCAACTTCCGATCTAGTTCCTCGGGCATGTTCATACGTATCTTTCTCGGCATTATTGCCCTGACGTTCCTTGTGTTCGGAATCTGGTCCTTGCTCGACCCGGTGGCCATGAGCTCATCAATGGGCGTGATCACAGGCGGCCCGAATGGGGTGTATGAAACGCGCGGGATCTATGGCGGCGTCAGCCTTGGCGCAGGTCTACTGGCAATTGCAGGCGTTTTTCGCCCGCGCATGGTCCGCCCTGCCCTGTGGTTTATCACGACTTACATGGGTGGATATGTCTTCGCGCGCATTGTCGGCCTGATTGCGGGTGATGCCCCAACGACGGATTTCCTCATGTTTGCAGGCTTCGAGGTCGCCTGCCTCGTTGTTGCCGTCGTCTCATTGGTCGCTTACCGGCCGGATTGAACTGACCAGCGCCGCATGGAAAAAGCCCCGCCGCAAGCGACGGGGCTTCCTGTTGATTCGAGGCTAACGCCCTAGAAGGATTTGCGAACCGTCAGGCCATAAGTCGCTGGCTGGATCGGATAGCCAGAGATAGACCCCGCCTGCGCAACGGCCGGAAAGGCAACGGTGATGTACTCGTCATCAAAGATATTCCGTCCCCAGAGCGTAAAGCTCAACCCGGACTCGGTCGTCAGACCTGCCGACGCGTTGAACGTACTGACTTCTTTCTCGTCGCCGATCAGGGCCTGATTGGCCGGTTCGTCGAAATAGTCAGACGGGCTTTCATATTGCCAGTCTGCCCGCACGAAGGCGTCATAGGTCTTCACATCAAATGTGTAGGTCGCCGAGGTAGAGGTCGAAACATCTGGAATGCCGTATGGCTTTTGGCCGGAAATGTCGCCGCTCGCCGACTCCTCGAAGCTGTCATAGACGGGATCAAGGAACGTACCGGCAAAGCTGAGCAACAAATTGTCGGTCGCATTCCATTGCGCATCAAGCTCAAGACCTTGCGTGGATTGTTCGCCCGCATTCGCCAGCGCAAAGCCGGTGCCCGTGAAGATGTTCGACTGGAATCCCTCAATGGTCTGGTCGAAGATCGCCACATTGAACGCAAAGTCAGAATAAGCGCCTTTGACGCCCAACTCGTAGACTTTCGATTCTTCCGGCCCGGCAAAGCGCGTACCTGTGGTCAGGTTCGGCACAAGCAAACCACCTTGGGCGAGCAGCGCGTAATCCGCAGATGTTGGCCGACTGTCACGGGACAGGTTCCAGGAAGATGCCTTGAAGCCCGTCGCGTAGGAACCATAGACATTGATCGAATCGGTCAGGTCATAAGCCAGACGGAAAGTGACGGACGTGTCCTCATCATCCGTCGAGCCGGTTTCTACAGCATTCGGGAAGTTCAGGAATGGCGGCAGGAACTGCAACTGTTGCAACGCGCCGGGTGCGCCGGCTGCTGTTGCCTGAATGGTCGCAAACTCCGTCGGATAAGCCGCAGCGAATGCGCCGACCGCCGCAGGATCGGTCGGATTCACGCCCGCCTGCAACAACAAGCCACCAGCCGTGGCCTGAGTGATGAACGGCGCGGCGGTATTGAGGTCCACGGCCGCAAATGTGTCAGTCGAGACAGCATTCGCAAAGGCGTCCTTGTTCACCTGGGTATAGTTCAGGCCAAAGGTCGCCGTCAGTCGATCAGTGACTTCATAGTCAATTGTACCGAACAATGATGCGGACGTGTCATCCTGACCATAGAATTCAGTGAATCCTTGTCCGGGCTGGAAGAACGTGCCGGGCGCGACACCAAAGACAACCGGCTCCAGTGATGTCAGGAGGCCGGATGACAGGATGTCGATATAGCCCCGAATATCCTGACCGTAGAGCAGTTGGTTCTCGATATCGACGGTTTCATCGAAGTAGAAGCCACCCACCATCCAGCTCAGCGGACCACTGCCATTGGAGGTCAGACGCACTTCCTGAGTGAAGGTTTCGATTTCGACATCATCGGACTTTCGGCCGAGCAGGTCGGCACTCGTGAAGTCGGAGTCCTGGTTCGTGCTGAGATCGGATGTCCGGTAGGAAGTGATGCTGGTCAGCGTGAAGGCGCCGAGGTCGAAATCCCCCTGCAGCGACAGGCCGCCATTCTTGATAAGGTTCTCGGACCCGAAATTGTAGGCCACATCATAAGAGAACGGATCCTCTGCAACCAGGTTTCCGCCCAGCGCCAGGATGGCCGCACCGGTTGGACCATTGATGACGTTCGCGGCTGCACAGCAGATTTCGTCGATCTCGTCATAGTCCGCGATCAGGCGGAACGACATGTCATCATTCGGCTCCCAAAGCAGATCGCCGCGCAGGCCCCAGCGATTGCGCTCATTGGTATCCGGGCCGTCGCCAAGGTCTTCGACATAGCCATCGCGCGTATTGAAGTTTCCGCCCAGGCTGAAGGCCAGCGTGTCAGAAATCGGGCCAGTGACAAATGCGCCAGCACGGTAACCATTATAGTTGCTGACAGTGCCCTCAACATTGCCGCCCCACTCAAATTGCGGCTTCTGGGTCACGATCGAGATCACACCCGCCGATGCGTTCTTGCCGAACAGAGTCGATTGAGGTCCGCGCAAGACCTCGACGCGCTGAAGGTTTGGCAGGTCAGAAATCTGCGAGGTCGACCGAGAACGATAGACACCATCCACAAACACACCAACCGACGGCTCAATGCCGGCATTGTTGGCGCCGTTGCCGAAGCCCCGAATGATGAAGTTCGTGTTGGACGAAGACTGCTGCTGGCTCACGCGCAGCGATGGCACGACAGATTGCAGGTCTCCCAGATCCACAATCTCTGCCTTTTCGATGACGCTCTCATCCACGACCGACACTGCGACTGGCACGTCCTGGAGTGTCTGCTCGCGCTTGGTAGCCGTAATTGTCACCGTCTGGAGCGTGCGGCTTTCATCTTGGTCGGTGTCCTGCGCGTGGGCAGGCGTGGAGAGGGTTGCGAATGCAGCAATGCCAGCACTGACATAGAGCGCCGACTTGAAATGAGCCATTTCAAGAACACTAAATTTTCTGGATTTCACGTGTGGGTCCCTTTGAGCAAGTTTCGATTTTTGTAGGTGGGAGGAATTCAACGGCAACGGATGCCATACTTAATTGTCTAGTCAGATGACCATTCATGACAAGTCATGACCATGAGTAATGGTTAAGAAACCGCATATGCTCTGCTTTCTGGATAGCAGATAGCGAGTTCACAGCCGATCGCGGCGCGAGAGTTCTCCGAGGGCGCGCCTGCGTGATTCGAGTTCGTCCAATCTGTGTACCGAGATGAGACTCGCGCACCGTGCCCCAAATGACGCTTCCTGAAAATTGCTGCCTTGGAGCCGGCAAAACCTCCTCAATGGGGAAAACCTGATCACGGCGCACCCGAAATTTCCCCCGCGGGGGGAAAGCGGAACTGGAACAGATATTGCGGAACTGGTCTCCGAAGCAGGCCCAGCGGGCTTTGATATCTTTTACGGAGCGAACGCCCCTCATGCACGACCGGTCTATTCACCCGAACACACGTATTATGCTTGAAGCCTGGAAGCGCATGAGCGTTGATCCAGCCTCAGAAGAAGACCGCACACCGCGTGCGAACGACCATCCAGACCTGATCACGAATATCTTCATGATCCAGTCCACACAGGATGGCGCATGGATCTTTCGCACTGCAGGTGACGGCGTATCACAGCTGCTCGGTCGGACGTTGCCGAATCATGACTTTCTCGCGCTTTGGACAGGTCCCGACCGGTCCATGGTCTCGGGCTTGCTGGATGCTGTAAGGCTGGACAGCGCTCCGGGCGTGATCCGCGGCAGCGGCGAAACCCTTACCGGCCAACGTGTTGAAGTAGAGATCACGCTGATGCCGCTGGCTCAGTCTTCCGTAGACGGAAATGTGACCCGTTTCCTCGGCCTTTACCAGACCCTCGGCGGCCTGCCGATGCTCAAGGGCAGACCAATCTGGCGCCACCGGCTGGCTATGCTGGTGCCCCCGGATACGCGTCGCTCGGAACCAGCCCTGAAACTGGTCGCAAGCAACGCGCACTGAACTCTTCGAGGATCAGGCAGCCACAGTCTCCGGCTCTTCCGCCGCGAGAGGCTCCTTACCAAGAATCATGTCGGCAGCCTTCTCGGCGATCATGATCGTCGGTGCGTTGGTGTTGCCACCGATCAGTGTTGGAATCACGGACGCATCGACCACGCGCAAGCCTTCGACACCCCGTACACGTAATTCTCCATCGACAGGCGCGTCGTCGCCCGCACCCATCGCGACTGTGCCAATCGGGTGATAGATCGTCTCGCCGGTCCGCCGGATGAAGGCATCAATATCCTCATCCGTCTTCACGCTCTCGCCGGGCATCATCTCTGCGCCTGTGAACGGCCGCAAGGCATTCTGCGAGCATAGATCACGCAGCATCTTCACCGCTTCGCGCATTGCGCGGCGATCTTCCTCAGCTTCGAGATAGTTCGGATCGATGGCCGGATGCTGGAACGGATCAGATGAGGCCAGGCATACCGTACCGCGGCTTTCCGGGCGCAGCTGGCAAGCGTGGACCGTATAGCCGTCCTTGTTTGCCTGGTGCTTGGCGTGGTCCATCATGATGGCATTGACGAAGTGAAGCTGAAGATCCGGCATTTCCAGGCCCTCACGCGACTTCAGGAATGCTCCCGCCTGAAGATGGTTGTCGGCGCCTGCGCCTGTCTGGTTCATGAGATACTGCAAACCAACCCCGATCTTCTTGAGCCCCTTCTGCATGGAGTAGGCAGAAATCGGCTGGGTCATCTCATGGATGACGGTCAGGTCCAGATGGTCTTGCAAGTTCTGGCCGACATTCGGGGATTTCACCTCCGTCTTGATGTCAAAGCGGCCCAGATGGTCCGGATTGCCAATGCCTGAGAGTTGCAGCAATTGCGGCGACTGAACTGCGCCAGCACAGACAATGACTTCGCTTGATGCATGGATTTCCTGAGCCAATCGGCCCTTGCCTTCAACCACTTCGACGCCGGTCGCCCGCCCCTTCTCCATGAGAATCCTAGTGACAAGCCCCGTCGAGATCACGGTGAGATTGTCCCGGACACCAACTATGGGGCGCAAATAGCCATATGACGCGCTCCAGCGCTCACCCTTGTGGATTGTCCTTTGATAGCGGCCAAAACCTTCTTGCTCTGCGCCATTGAAATCTTTCGTGCTGGCATATCCGGCCTGTTCTCCGGCTTGCAGAAAGGCCCGGTAGATCGGCGACGATAGCGGACTCTCGGAAACTTTGAGGGGCCCACTCGCCCCATGATAAGCGGAATCGCCGCCTTCATAGCCCTCTGATTTCCGGAAATAGGGCAGCACATCTGCGAAACTCCAGCCGCGCAGCCCCATTTGGGCCCACTGATCGTAGTCGCGAGCATGTCCACGAATATAGATCATGCCATTGATTGAGGACGATCCTCCCCAGCCCTTGCCACGTGGCCACCAGAGTTTGCGTCCATTCATGTGCTTTTGGGGTTCGGTCCAGAATCCCCAATTGTAAGCGCCCTCCGCTTTGATGAGATTTCCTACCCCAGCGGGCATTCTTACCATCAGAGCATTATCTTTCTTACCAGCCTCAACCAGACAGACCTTGATCGTCGGGTCTTCGCTCAACCTGTTGGCAAGAGCGCAGCCTGCACTACCTGCACCAACAATCACATAATCATACGTCTCCATGAATGGAGCACCTCCCATTAAACCCTATGGTGAAGGAATTCCGCAATTCCATCTGTTTCCCGCAACAGTTTGTGAACGAAGCTGGCGTAAGTAAAGTCTAGATGGAGAAGTACAGGCAGGTTGCCCCAACGGCCTCAGGAGATTCCACATGCCAGCACTAGACTTGTCAGTGCCGCAGTTCAAACCGGTGATCAACACCGAAGAGGATCGTCGCCAATACAAGCGAGTCGATCTCGAGCTGGAAGGCTGCTTCCTCGATGAAACCAGCGAAGATCATCAACTTGTAACCGAAAACCTGTCCTGCTCCGGTGCCTTCATGCGGGCTGCTACGGTCCCAGTGCCGGGCTCCAATGTGATTTGCTATTTCGACGATCTGGGCCGCGTCGCCGGGACGGTCGTGCGCACTTCCAAGGATGGGTTCGCGGTTGAATTCAACGTCGTTCCACACAAGCGCAAGAAACTTGCGGACCGCCTGAGCTGGCTGATCAACAAGGATTTGATGGAAGCGCCCGAACAGCGCGCGGCCGCCCGCTTTCCTACCGGAGGCCCGGCCTTTATCGGCCGCAAGGATGGCATGCAGATCCCTTGTACGGTCGTCGACATCTCCCTCACGGGCGCCAGCTTCCAGACCAATGGCCAGTTCCAGCCTCCGCCAATTGGTGAAGTCGTCACAGCCGGCAACTTGCGGGGCCGCGTCGTGCGCTCCAGCCAGACCGAATTCGCCGTGAACTTCCTGCGCCCGGACGAGGACGACGCCTAGTCGATGCGTTTTACGCTGTTGCGATGGCGTTTCCAGTTCTCCACATAATGCACTGCTGACATTCGGATCACCTGTATCTGGTGGTCGGAGATCTCCTTCACCACCTTGCCCGGCGCGCCCATGACGAGCGAATTGTCGGGGATTACCTTGCCTTCGGGAATCAATGTGTGCGCCCCGATGATGCAATTCTTGCCAATCTTGGCGTTGTTCAGAATGGTCGAACCAATACCGATCAGCGTTTCTTCGCCGATCGTGCACCCATGAAGCATCACCATATGGCCGACGGTCACGTCTCGCCCAATCGTTAGCGGGCATCCGACATCGGTGTGGAGCACGCTGCCATCCTGGATATTGGAATTCTCGCCAATCGTGATCGGGTCGTTATCGCCGCGCAGCACGGCACCATACCAAACCGAGGCGTTCTCCTTCATCACGACATTGCCCATGACCTGCGCATTGTCGGCTACCCAGTAACTGCCACTCTCCGGTAGGGTCGGTCGGGTTCCGTCAATCTCGTAAATAGCCATGGGTCTTGCGTCTCCTCATTATTTCGCGGGCGGAATTATCATTTAATCTTCTGATAACCTTGGTACACTCTAATCATCAACAGATTCGGAGTTGGAGACGGTCATCACCAGACCTTGTCACACCCCGCCGCCCGGAGAACGCTCCCGGGAACTGGCCACACCGCCCACGGGGCGGATGGCCCTTTCTTCCTCCCAGTTTCCGCCAAGCCATCGCGCGATTCCGCCGGTGGCTTTTTTCTTGCCCGCAACCAAGGAGAACTTCCATGGGTAAACGCAATGCAGCAAAACGGATGAAGCAAGGTTCAGAGATGAACCCGAATATCTGGTTCGAGGAGGGTGCCCGCGGCAAAGGCCCGAAGCTGCAAGCCATAGAAGGCGGACGAGGCTGGCATCCAGACGATGCCGACCCGAAGCAAGAACATCAGCGTGCTGAAGGTGGTCGCACACAACGTTACCAGAAAACAGTCAAGCCCCGCACCGAGAATCAGGCCGAACTGATGAAGGCCATGGATGACAAGGCGCTTGTCGCGGCACTCGGCCCTGCCGGGACGGGCAAGACATATCTTGCCGTCTGCAAAGCGGTCGAGGCGCTGCAGAAGGGCAAGGTCGCCCGGATCATTCTGTCTCGCCCTGCGGTCGAAGCTGGCGAGCAGATCGGTTTCCTGCCTGGCGCAATGGAAGACAAGCTCGCCCCGTACCTGCGTCCTCTTTACGACGCACTGTCCGACCGGCTCTCGCCCGGACAGCTGAAACACATGCTGGCCGAAGGGGTCATCGAGATTGCCCCGATCGGGTTCATGCGGGGCCGAACCCTGAACAATGCCTTTATCGTCATCGATGAGGCACAGAACTGCACTTACACCCAGCTGAAGATGTTGCTCACCCGGCTTGGCTGGCACTCGACGATGGTTATCACGGGTGATCCGGCCCAGTCTGACCTGCTGCCGGAATTCTCAGGCCTCGCGAATGCCGCCGAACGGCTCGAAAAACTCGGCGGAGCCTCAGTCATTCGCCTCGAAGGCAAGGATGTTGTCCGCCATCCACTTGTCGCGGAAATGCTCGACGTTCTTTAGTCTGACTTCAAATGAGTATCTCGCCCGCCCTGGAGATTCTTCGGGGCGGGCTTTTTTTAGCGTCAGGCGTTTCGCGTGATCCAGTCCGGATAGCTGACATTCGACCAATCGCCAAAGCCGAACCGGTCCACTTGCCGGGTGAGTTCAGCGGGGTTCTCATGTTCCAGGCACAGTGTCGAATACTGCTGCCCGCCCAGAGACGCCTTCGCGATCTCCGCGCGCAGGCCACCCGCATCGGTAGCTATGTGACGTCGCTTGTCGACCACGACTTCGTCTCCTTCCGCGAGCAATGCCTCCCGTAACGCCGCCAGGCTGGTCAGCGCTGTGGGAATGGTGGGAAAGAGACGCGCCAGCGTCGCCCGGTCTTCATCATCCAATGGAAAACGGGAGGAGACGACCGGCCGCCAATGTTCGAGGCCGCCGTCACGAGTCAGCAATTCCTTGATCCCGAACTGCGCCCCGCCCCGCAATTTGGCTTGGGCTGGCGCGCGGGATGGCACACGGAAATAGATGTCGGTGCGGGGAGGCTCGGCGGCGAAGTCCAGCGCGGCCCGCAGGCGCTGCTCAATCGCGACGACTGCCTCCGGCCAGATCCGGTATTCCCATAGAGCCGGATTAGCTGTCCCCATGCTCGTCCCCTTTTCCGATCGGGGGTTTTCCGAACCAATGTGTTTCCAACATTCGGATCGGCAGCAGGATCAGGACCGACAGCAGCACAGCAAGGAAAGCGAGCCGGAGATAGCCCGCCCCGCAAGCCAGGCCAATCGCGCCTGCGAGCCAGATACTGGCGCCGGTCGTCAGTCCTCGCACGGACCCACGGCCATGGATGATGGTGCCAGCCGCCAGGAAGGCAACCCCCGCCGTCACGGCTTGCACGACACGCGTCGGGTCAAGCTGGGTGATGTCGTCATCCCCGCCGAAGGAATGGATCATCTCGATGGCAATCAACATGAATACGGACGAAGCAAGCGCCGTCAGCATATGCGTTCGCAAGCCGGCGGGCCGGTCGCGAACCTCGCGTTCAAACCCGACGATCAGGCCCGCCACACACGCTGCCAGCAGCCGCGTAGACATGACGCCCAAGGGCACATCGCTGTCGAAGGAAAGCTTCAGCAGATCGTCCATTCAGGACGAACGTACAAGATGCCGTTTGGTTGCGCTGGAAGGCCTAGGCTTCGTCGTCCTCGCCCTTGGCTACCGACGCGGCGAGCGCCGCCGACAGGAAGAGATCAATATCGCCATCCAGCACGCCGGACGTGTCGGAAGTTTCGACCTCTGTCCGGAGATCCTTCACCATCTGATAGGGCTGGAGCACATAGGAGCGAATCTGGTGGCCGAAACCAATAGCGCTTTTCTCTGCATACTGCGCATCGGCGACTGAACGGCGGGTCTGCAATTCCAGCTCATAGAGCTTGGAACGCAGCATCTGCCAGGCCTGGTCCCGGTTGCGGTGTTGCGACCGGTCGTTCTGGCATTGCACCACGATGCCCGTCGGCTCGTGCGTCAGGCGGACGGCGGAATCGGTCCGGTTAACGTGCTGGCCACCCGCGCCGGATGCGCGATACGTATCGGTGCGCACATCCGACGGATTGATTTCGATCTCGATATTGTCGTCGATCACGGGCGTGACGGCGACCGACGCGAAGCTCGTATGGCGGCGCGCCGAGGAGTCGAATGGCGAAATCCGCACAAGGCGATGCACGCCCGTTTCTGATTTGAGCCAGCCATAGGCATTCTCGCCCTTAAACTGGAGCGTAGCAGACTTGATCCCGGCTTCCTCGCCTTCGCGCTCGTCGAGTTCCTCGACCTTCATATCGTGCGCCTCGGCCCAGCGGACATACATGCGGCGCAGGATATTGGCCCAGTCCTGGCTTTCTGTGCCGCCTTCGCCCGCATTGATCTGGATGAAACAATCATTGCCGTCGGCTTCACCGGACAGTAGCGCCGCGAGTTCGGCCTTCTCGGCGCGCGCCGCGGCCTTTTTCAGATTGGCCTCAATATCGGCAATCATGTCGTCATCGCCCTCGGCGAGTTCGAGCAATTCCTCGGCATCATTGGCTTCGCGCTGCAGCGCTTCGACGGTCTCAATGCCGTCAGCAAGGCGCTGGCGCTCGCGCATCATGGCCTGGGCGGCCTGCGGGTCGTCCCAGAAATCCGGGCGCTCGGAGAGTGCAGTCAGCTCATCGAGACGTTTTGTGGCTGTATCCCAGTCAAAGACGCCTCCGTAGCAAATCGGCGGACTGGCGGATCTGGTCTGTAAGCGTTTTGATTTCTGCGGACATGGGATCAGCCTCTATTTGCACACGTCATTGAAAATGCGAGAGGCGGGGCATAGCGCGCCCGCCTCTCTGCGTCAAAAGTCGATTTGTCAGTAAATGTCGCCGAGATTGTCATCCACTGGCGCTTCAGGCGCTGGGCGTGGCTGTCCGGGCTGGCCCGGGAACAGTCCCTGATCCTCCTGCACAATGCCGGCATCTCGCTCCGGATCGAATCCACCCGATGCGGCGCCTGTACCTGCTCCGCAATTCCCCGAAATGGACAGGCAGTCGCTGGTATCGCGGAAGGCGCTCATGCCGGGCTCGGTGCCGGGCCGGAAGGCTTCATCAATGATGACTGCCGTGTCCGGTCCGGGCAGTTCACCCGTGCGCGCATCGATTTTCACGAGGCGTACGCCAGGCGGAATACGGAACGGAATGGCCGGATCATCTGCCAGCGCCTTTTCCATGAATTCGGTGAAGATCGGCGCAGCAACCGAACCGCCAGCCTCCCCCTCGCCAAGCGAACGGTTGTCATCGAAGCCGACGCGAACACCGACGACGAGGTCCGGAGAATAGCCCATGAACACCGCGTCGCGATACTCATCTGTCGTACCGGTCTTGCCAGCCAGCGGCTTGCCAACCCTTCTGGCCCGGCGGCCTGTCCCGCGTTCGACCACGCCTTCCAGCATATGCGTCACCTGGTAGGCCACGATCGGGTCCAGAACCTGCTCGCCAACTTCCTCAAGTTGAGGCGGTTCCCCGCCGTTCCAAACTTCAGCATGACAATCTTCGCACGGACGCTCGTCATGCTGGAACAAGGTGCGGCCATGACGGTCCTGCACCCGGTCCAGAAGGGTTGGGTTGATCTTCCGGCCACCATTCACAAAGCCCGCATAGCCACGCGCCATGTCGATCAGATAGGCATCCCCGGCGCCCAGCGACATGGCTGGATAAGGTGGCAGGTCTTCATAGACGCCCATGCGTTCGGCAAGGTCAGACACAGCATCCATGCCGATGTCCTGCGCAACGCGCGCCGTGACAAGGTTTAGCGATTTCTCGAGCGCAATGCGCAACGTGACCATGCCGTAGGTGCGCCCTTCGGTATAGTTTGATGGGCGCCAATAATCATCTGTGGACACGTCGAACGCCACGAAGGGGGCATCCAGCATCCGGCTGGCCGGCGTATAACCTTTTTCCAGGGCAGCCGCGTAGACAAACGCCTTGAAGCTCGAGCCCGGCTGACGCTTCGATTGCGTGACCCGATTATAGCTCGACTTGAAGAAAGAATACCCGCCCTGCATTGCCAGGATGCGTCCGGTATGCGGGTCCAGCGCGACCAGCGCACCATCCGCCTCCGGCACCTGCCGCAATATTGCATTGCCAACCGGGATCATCATCGGCTCGGGTTCTGGCTGGTCGATCTCATCGCCATCCGGGTCGAGTTCCAATTCTGCCGGCGCAGCTGTCTCTTCGGCATTCAGAACTTTACGCTTCAATTCGGCGATCACGACGTCGCCCACATTCAGGCCGCCCTTGCCTTCGGCCGGCTTGTAAGTCGCAGCCCATTCGACTTCCTCGGTGGGCAACGGGATGGTCGCGCCATCTGTCAGCAGCAATTCAGCGCCTCTGGAGCCAAGCTTGGTAACCAGCGCAGCTTCCCAGGTGCCATAGCCACCGGGCAGTTTCACATCGTCCAGCTGTTCGAGAATGTCTTCAGCCTTCGGGTCCAATGTCGTGACAGGGCCACGCCAACCATGACGACGGTCATAAGCAATCAAACCGTTCTGCAACGCATCTTGCGCGGCCAGCTGCAGCTTGGTGTCGATGGTTGAACGAATGGAAAGCCCGCCTTGCTGGAGCGTGTCTTCACCATATGACTTGATCAGGTCCCGGCGCAGCTCCTGTACGAAATAGGTCGCTGCCGCATATTCCGGCCCTTTCAGGCGACGCGTCGTTGTCAGTGGCTTTGCAACAGCTTCGTCGGCCTCTTCGCGCGTGATGTAGCCATCCTCGACCATACGGCGCAAAACATAGTTCCGGCGCTGAAGCAGGCGCTTGGGACGACTATAGGGGTTCACCGACGAAGGTGCCTTGGCCAGCGATGCGAGGATCGCAGCTTCCGAGAGGTCGAGTTCCGGCAGTGACTTGTCAAAATAGTTCAGCGCCGCCGAGCCGACACCGTATGAGCGATATCCGAGATAGATTTCATTGAGATAGAGTTCCAGAATCTCTTCCTTGGAGAATTCCTTCTCCATGCGCTGTGCGATGATCGCTTCCTTGGCCTTCCGGGTCAGGTTCTGGTCGCGTGTCAGCAGCATGTTCTTGGCGACCTGCTGGGTGATCGTTGAACCACCTTCAAGCCCACCGGACCGGGTGATCTTGTTCTTTGCAGAGTTCAGCCCACCGCGCACAATACCTTTATAATCGAGCCCGCCATGCGTGAAGAAACTCTTGTCCTCGGCCGACACGAATGCGTACACGACATGGTTCGGGATGGATTCATACGGAACAAACACCCGGTGCTGGTCTGCAAATTCGGCGATCAGCGTGCCATCACCCGCATGGACCCGCGACGTAATCGGCGGCTCATATTGCTTCAGCTTGGCGATGGACGGCACTTGGCGGCCAAGGGCTGCGAAATACAGCCACAACGCCACGAAACCGAGCGCTGCAAGCACGAAGCCCAGAATGACCAGGCGGCGGGCCCAAACCCAAACCCAAGGGGGGCCGGGCAGAAACCGGCGCTTTGGTTCAGGTTCCTGCATGTGAGGATTCATATGATTCGACATAGTTTTCCCGTCAGCGTTCGCATCGCGGAATCGCATTGATATCCGGCAATAGTAAGGCGCGTCGGGGGCCGGTAAAAGGTCTCAGCTGCCTGACAATTCAGTCAGATATCCTGCCGGTCAATCTCCCCGTCCCCGATGGAGACGCTAGGCAATGGCCGGCGCTCGGGTCTCGGAGACGAGAGGCCATCCGCCAACTTGGCTTCCAGCTCCGCTCGCTCCCTGGCCGGCGGACGATTGTCGATCGCGTTTTGCCAGGCTTCGCGCGCCTCTTCCTTCTTGCCTTGATGCCAGTAGATGTCGCCAAGGTGCGTTTCGATTTCCCAGTGCTTGTGGGGTTTCAGCTCCGCGCGAGACTGTTCGATCAGCCGCTGGGCATCCTTCAGGTGCCCCATCTTGAAATAGGCCCAGCCAAGCGAGTCCGTAATGTAGGGATCGCGCTCGGCCAGCGAACGTGCCCGGTAAAGCACCTTGAAGCCTTCTTCATGCTTGTCGGTATACTCGATCAGAAAATACCCGAGCGAATTCAACGTGTAGGGATCGTTTGGTCGGCCCAGCAACTCGGTGCGCAGAATGGTCAGCGCCTGATTGACCTCGCCAATCTTGCCCAGAGAGTTAGCCAGCGCCATGCGCCGATCATGCGTATCATCCAGTTCACGGGCCTTCGCCGCGTGTACGGCAGCGGCTTCCAGGTCGCCAAACTGGCCCTTGATCTCAGCAGCGAGACCATGAGCAGAGGCGCGCTCCGCCTGGTTCGAGGCCAACGAAATCACCTCGTCCACCAATTCGGACGAACCATTCTGATCATTCAGCAAGGTGCGCAACTGCAGCGCACCATACAGCGTCCGCAGGCGGTCATCTTCATCCGTGATTTCCAGCGCGCGCGCCACCGCAGCCCGCGCTCCTGCCTCATCACCCGACATGATCAGCGCCTGTCCGGCCGCGATCTGCAGTGAGGCCGTCTCTTGCGGTGCGCTCAGCGCAACATGAGCCACGCCATCATACAGCGCGCTTTCGTAAAGCTGGTCGATGACGGCGGCACGCAGCCCTTCATCTTTCGGATTTATCAGCAATGCGACCTGATCAAAGGCCGAGCGCTGGTCATCAAATCCCTCAATCCTGCCACCCATCATGATCGTGCGAATAATGCGCTGCTCCTGCAGGGCGCGCGACACATCCGCCAGCGACTGCGCAAATGCAGCCGGCACATCCAGGGGTTCATTGTCGAGATTTTTTCCGGTCTCGAGGCTTTCAATGGCGGCTGCGTAGCTGATCGCCTCTTCAGGCTCTGCATCAGCCAGCTTTTGGTAGACCGCCTTGGACTCCTCAATCCGACCAAGCCGCTGCAACAACAGGGCATGGCGCGAAATTACCGTGCGGACGTGGCTATAGAGCAGGCCCTTTGGGTCAAACTGATGTTCCGGCGCCTCGATCTCGGCGGGTGTCATGAACTCATAGACCGCGAGCGCCTGTTCTGGCCGTCCCGATGCTTCCAGCATGGCGGCAAGGGACAGGTCTCCCGTCAGACCGGGCATGGCCCCCGCAGCACCGCGATGGCGCTCGATCGCCTCATCCGGACGCCCGTCCATGGCGAGCAACCACGCATCAAGAAAGGCGTAAAAGCCGGTCTCGCCCTCTTCATCGCTCTGGCTGTTGGAGGTCTTCAATATGTTGCGCGCCGCAACCGTGTCGCCGTCAGCCGCCCGGTCCAGCGCCAGGAAGGCATCAAATAGTGGACTGACATCGCGGTCTTCCTGCGACAGGCCGGAGGTCATCTGAAGGAAGGCGGCCATGTCACCGGCCTTCACCGCATCCAGCGGCGCCGGATACGCGGAAATACCGACCGGCTTGCCGTTTGCCCCTATCACGGCCGTGGCGCGGGCCGCCGGGGAGAGTGGCACAGCGCTTTGAGCGATCGGCACTTCGGCCTCGACCTGCTGCAAGGCAGGCGCGGGCTCTGTGGCGCAGGCCCCAAGGGCGAGCGAAAGGGTCAGGATAGAGGCAGTAAGGGTTAGTCTTGGGCGCATATGAATGGCTCACTTCGGGTTCGCTTTGACGCCGAGTGAAGCAGTCCGATGCGGCAAGAGCAAGGCGCGAAATGGAGAAAGCGCGACAGGGTTAACCCCATCGCGCTTTCCGGAAACCATAAGGCTTGAAGCCCTGATTACATGTTCGGATAGGCCGGGCCGCCACCACCTTCGGGCACGGTCCAATTGATGTTCAGATTTGGATCCTTGATGTCGCAAGTCTTGCAGTGAATACAGTTTTGGGAGTTGATCTGGAACTTCAGTTCGCCGCCCTCCTCAATCCACTCATAGACGCCTGCCGGGCAGTAACGCGCCGATGGGCCAGCATAGACATCATGCTCGGAAGACTTCTGAAGCGCCATGTCCTTCACGACAAGGTGAACGGGCTGGTCTTCGCCGTGATAGGTATTGGTGAAGGATACATTGGTCAGCTTGTCGAAGCTGATCTTGCCATCCGGCTTCGGATAGTCGATCGGCTTGAACTTCTTGGCTGGCTTCAGCGCGGCTGCATCCGTCTTGCCATGCTTCAGCGTACCAAAGAAGGAGAAGCCGCCGAACAGGCTGGAAATCCACATTTCGAGGCCGCCCATCGGAATACCGATCGCCGTTCCCAGCTTGGACCAGAGCGGCTTCACGTTCCGCACCTGCTTCAGCTCCTTGTAGACCGAAGAAGCCTTGTAGGCGTCCTCGTATGAGGTCAGCACGTCGCCCTGACGGCCAGCCTTGATGGCTTCATAGGCAGCTTCCGCACCCATCATGCCCGTCAGGATCGCATTGTGGCTGCCCTTGATGCGCGGCACGTTGACGAAGCCTGCACCACACCCGATTAGCGCGCCGCCGGGGAATGAGAGTTTCGGCACCGACTGAAAGCCGCCCTCGGTGATGGCCCGCGCGCCGTAGGCGACACGCTTGCCGCCTTCCAGGTGCGGCAGCACGGAGGGGTGGTGCTTGAAGCGCTGGAATTCCTGATACGGCGAAATGTACGGGTTCTCATAGTTCAGGTGAACCACGAAGCCGACCGATACGAACGGCTCGCCATTGTCTCGGAAATGGTAAAGGAAGCTGCCTCCGCCGGTCGAATTATCGAGCGGCCAGCCCATCGTGTGCTGGACGTAGCCCTCATTGAATTGCTCTTCGGGTATGGACCACAGCTCTTTCAGGCCGAGGCCAAATTTCTGCGGGTCGCGGCCTTCATCCAGATTGTACTTGGCGATCAGCTGCTTCGTCAGCGAGCCCCGGGCGCCTTCGGCGAACAGGACATATTTGCCGAGCAACTCCATGCCCGGCTCATAGTCCGGCTTGTGCGTACCATCGGCGGCGATCCCCATGACACCGGCCACGATGCCTTTGACTTCGCCATTTTCACCCAGCACGAGATCTGAGGCGGCAAAGCCGGGGAAGATTTCCACGCCCATATTCTCGGCTTCCTGGCCCAGCCAGCGCGCCACATTGGCGAGCGAGCCAGTATAGTTGCCATGGTTCTTCATGAAGCCCGGCATAGGCAGCCAGGAAATGTCTGCCTCGCCCTTCGGGCCGAGGAATTTGAACTTGTCGCCGGTGACTTCGGTCTTCAGCGGACGGTCGTCGCGCTCACGCCAGCCGGGGATCAGCTTGTCGAGGCCGACCGGGTCCATGACCACGCCGGACAGAATGTGAGCGCCGATCTCGCCGCCCTTCTCGATCACGACGACTTCAATGTCTTCGCCAGCTTCCTGTGCGAGTTGTTTTGCCCGGATCGCCGCGGACAGACCCGCAGGGCCACCACCAACGATGACCAGGTCATATTCCATCGACTCGCGCTGTACAGCGTCATCAGCCATTGGTTT
>NZ_DEXB01000019.1:0-70583 GCF_002366485.1 Hyphomonas sp. UBA3195 | reverse complement strand
TTCAGCTTCAGGCCCACCGAGGGCGGACGCCACCACCATTGATTGTGCACGAAGGGCACATGGGCCGGGTCCATCAGGCCGACCACGGCATCATCCATATGCGCGTTGAACACGTCATGGATGACAAAGCCGGGCTTGTCCGGCAGCGGGCCGAATTCCGGCGGCGGCACGGCGGGGGGCGCATCGCTGCGGGGATTATGCGCGACATAGAGATAGACCGCGCCATTGGCCTCATGCACCGGATAGCGGCGCACTTTCACCTTGGACAGGTCATAGGGGCTGTCGTCTGTGAGGGACGGCATCAGCTTGCAGCCGCCATCGGTGCCAAAGCGCCAGCCATGATAGGGGCATTGCAGCGTCCACTCGCCATCGGTTTCCAGCTGCTGGCCCGCAGACAGCGGCACGAGGCGATGGGGACAGATGTCGCGCAGGGCGAAGGGTTCGCCCTTGGGCGTGCGACCGACGACGACGGGTTCGCCCAGCACCATGATGCGGTGCTGCTTGCCGGCGACGAGGTCGGTGGACGGCGCGGCCAGATACCAGCTGTCGGTGAGGTAGCCTTCGTCGGTAATGCCCTGTTTGGGCGCGGCGTGTTGTGTATCGGGCATGGGCGGGACCGGTCTTGTAACGATGGCCCCTGATTAGCGCATTTGGCGGGGGGTCACCAGTGCGCGGGCTGCGGCGGATATGGGGCGGAATATTGCCAGCGCGGCAATTGGCAATAAGGTGTCCCGCTTGATCTGGTTTTGACAGGGGAAATGGGCATGGCCGAGGCAGCGACCAATAAGGGATTCCTGGGATGGGTGGAGAAGACGGGCAACCGCCTGCCCGATCCGGTCTTCCTGTTCTTCTATCTGATCATCGCCCTGATGGCGATTTCACAGATTGCGGCCTGGACCAGTTTCAGCGCGCCGCACCCGACGCAGGTGACAGACGGCGGCACGCCGCTGGTCATTGAGTCGGCGAGCCTGTTCTCGGCCGAGAACATACAGCGCCTCTGGGTGGATATGCCGAAGACGTTCACGCACTTCCATCCGCTCGGCTATGTGCTGGTCGTGATGCTGGGCGCGGGCGTGGCAGAGCGCTCAGGGCTGTTTTCGAGCGCGATCCGGGCGGCGGTGCGCAATGCGCCGAAATTCCTGCTGACGCCGCTGGTCGCGCTGGTGGCGATGCTGTCGAACCATGCCGCCGATGCGGGCTATGTCGTAATGATCCCGCTGGCGGGCATATTGTTTGCCTCGGCCGGGCGCCACCCGCTGGCCGGGATTGCCGCGGCCTTTGCGGGCGTGTCGGGCGGGTTTTCCGCCAATATCTCGCCGGGCCAGCTGGACGCGCTGCTGTTCGGCATCACCGAGGCCGCCTATGGCGCGAGCAATATCGATGCGGGCTGGACGATGAACATTGCCGGCAATGCGTACTTCATTGCGGCGTTGCTGTTCATCTACCTGCCCGTGATCTGGTTCGTGACCGACAAGATCATCGAGCCGCGCCTCGGCAAATGGGTCCCCAGCCCGGAATCAGCCGTACAGGCTGGCGATGAAGACAAGCCCCTGACCGCCGAGCAGCAGAAGGGCCTGCGCATGGCGGGGCTCGCCCTGCTGGGCGTGTGCGCCTTGTGGGCGTTCATGACGTTCGGACCAGGCACGCCCCTGCTGGCCGATGGGCCGGGCACAGAAGGCAATCCGTGGTACCAGAAGGCCGGGCCGTTCTTCCGCTCGCTCGTCGCGGGCTTCCTGGTTCTGTTCCTTGCTGCGGGCTGGGCCTATGGCGCAGCCGCCAACACGATCAACAATCACCGCGACCTGGTAAACATGATGGCCGAGGCGATGAAGGACATGGGCTATTATCTGGTGCTGGCCTTTGCCGCGGCCCATTTCGTGGCGATGTTCGGCTGGTCCAATCTCGGCCTGATCTCGGCGGTGCATGGCGCGGACGCAATCCAGAATAGCGGATTGCCGCTGCCGATCGTGCTGGGCCTGATTGTCCTGTTCTCAGCGCTGCTGAATCTTTTCGTCGGCTCGGCCAGCGCAAAATGGGCATTGCTGGCGCCGGTGCTTGTGCCGATGCTGATGCTGTTGGGGATCAGCCCGGAAGGCGCGACCGCCGCCTATCGCGTGGGCGATGGCGCGACGAACATCATCACGCCACTGATGGTGTACTTCCCGCTGATCCTGGTCTTCGCGCGTCGCTGGCAAACTGATTTCGGGCTTGGCAGCCTGACGGCGATGATGATCCCGTATTCGGTCTGGATGCTGATCACGGGCGTCGCGCTGATGATGGGCTGGATCTTCCTGGGGCTCGATTTCGGCTTTGGCGCCCCGGCGCACATCACCGTACCCGGCGCGGGGGGATAGCGCGCACGGCAAACCCGGCCTGGCAGTGCCAGACCGGGCTCCCACCCCGTGGAGGCCAGCCGGAGTTACAGTTCAGCCAGCCCGCCTTGGGGGGGTGGAATCAGGCCGCTTCGCGGTTCACTTCGCCTTCAGCCAGCTGCGACATCTCGCGGTCACCGGAATAGGTGTTGTCGAGACAGGTCTGGAGCTGTTCGGCGTCGTCCTTGAAGCCAAGGCGACGGGCAAAGGCCAAGACGGTGCCATAGCCAGCAAGGGCGTAATGGGTCATGCGCTGATATTGCGAAATGATAGAGGCATCGCGGACATCCTCGTCCTCGATCTCGGCGTCGATGGCGTGGGCTTTCGCTTCTTTGACGAGGCCTTCCATGCCCTGACAGAATTCGCCGCGCGGGTCGGCCTTGTGCTTGCGGATCAGGCCTTCGACGGCGTTGATCCCGTCCTCGATGCCGCTGACGCCGCGTTTCAGCGCGTCCTGCAGCTTCGGATTATGGGCCTTTCCAGCGAGCTTCTCAGTCACCTTGAGGGATTGGCGATTGGCGCTGTAGAGGTCTTGCAGCTGGTCAATATAGAGGTCTTCGAGCGTCTGGATGCTCATGGGAAAATCCTTCCTGAGTGCGTGTTTGTGTGACGCAGAATCAATGGAAGGCACGTCGACTTGTTCCGGAGTTTCCTGATTTTAATGGAAATCCGCGACATTCTGCACCTCAGGGCGCCAGAACCGGCCCCCGCCTGAACGAGAACGCTTCCCGCGAGGCCAAAGCGCGGTTATATCCCGGCCATGATCTCACGTGACAAAATCCGCAATTTTTCCATCATCGCCCATATCGACCATGGCAAGTCGACGCTGGCGGATCGCCTGATCCAGCATTGCGGCGGCCTGACCGAACGCGAAATGAAGGAGCAGGTGCTCGACTCGATGGATATCGAGAAAGAGCGCGGCATCACCATCAAGGCCCAGACCGTTCGCCTGACCTATGAGGCACAGGATGGCGAGACCTATGTCCTGAACCTGATGGACACGCCGGGCCATGTCGACTTTGCCTATGAAGTCAGCCGCTGCCTCGCCGCCTGTGAAGGCTCGCTACTGGTCGTGGACGCCTCCCAAGGCGTCGAGGCGCAGACGCTGGCAAACGTCTATCAGGCCATCGACCAGAACCATGAGATCGTGCCGGTTCTGAACAAGGTCGATCTGCCAGCTGCTGACGTTGAGCGCGTGAAGGCCCAGATCGAGGACGTGATCGGACTTGATGCCTCTGACGCCATCGAGACGTCGGCCAAGACCGGCCTCGGCATTTCTGAAACGCTGGAAGCCATTGTCCAGCGCCTGCCTGCGCCAAAGACCGGCGAAGTCGACGCGCCGCTGAAGGCTGCCCTGGTGGACGCCTATTACGACCCCTATCTCGGCGTGGTCGTCATCGTGCGCATTCATGATGGCGTGCTGAAGAAGAAGCAGAAGATCAAGATGATGCGCACCGGCGGCGTCTATGAAATTGACAAGGTCGGCACGTTCAATCCGAAACTCACCGACGTTGAGGCGCTTGGGCCGGGCGAAGTCGGCTACTTCGTGGCTTCGATCAAGGAAGTCGGCGAAACGGCCGTGGGTGATACGATCACGGAAGACAAGCGACCCTGTGACAAGGCCCTGCCCGGCTATAAGGAAGTTCAGCCGGTCGTCTTCTGCGGCCTGTTTCCGATGGATGCGGGCGACTTTGACGATTTGCGCGCGGCGATGGGCAAGCTGCGCCTGAATGATGCAAGCTTTACATGGGAGATGGAAACCTCTGCCGCGCTCGGCATGGGCTTCCGTTGCGGCTTTCTCGGCCTGCTGCATCTCGAAATCATCCAGGAACGCCTCAGCCGCGAGTTCGACCTCGACCTGATCGCAACCGCGCCGAGCGTTGTCTATGAAATGACGATGACGGACGGATCGGAAATCGAACTCCACAATCCGGCAGACATGCCCGATGTCGTGCGCGTTGCCGAAATCCGCGAGCCGTGGATCAATGCGACGATCTATACGCCGGACGAATATCTTGGCGGCATCCTGAAGCTCTGCCAGGATCGGCGCGGCATCCAGACCGAACTGTCATACGTCGGCGGACGGGCGATGGTGAAGTACGAACTGCCGCTCAACGAGGTCGTGTTCGATTTCTATGACCGCCTGAAATCGATCAGCCGCGGCTATGCGAGCTTTGACTATGAGATTGTCGGCCACCGCGCCGAGAATCTCGTCAAACTGCAGATCCTGGTCAATGACGAGCCGGTCGATGCGCTCGCCATGCTGGTGCACCGCGACCGCGCCGAAAGCCGGGGCCGCCAGATGTGCGAGCGTCTGAAAGACCTTATCCCTCGCCAGATGTTCAAGATTCCGATTCAGGCAGCCATTGGCGGCAAGGTGATCGCGCGCGAAACCCTCAGTGCCATGAGGAAAGACGTGACCGCGAAATGCTATGGCGGCGATGCCAGCCGGAAACGGAAACTGCTCGACAAGCAGGCCGCCGGTAAAAAGCGCATGCGCCAGTTCGGCAAGGTCGAGATTCCTCAGGAAGCGTTTGTGGCCGCGTTGCGGATGGATGGGGATTAGCCCTTTCGGTTTGCCAGCCCAACCGGATTGCCCTTCGCTGAGATTCTCCCCGTCATGGCGGCGCGGAGGATGCGGCGAAAGCTGGGGCATTCCATATGGTTCGGCGCGCGGCAATTTGCGGCGTGGCGCAAGCCGTCGCGCATGATCGTCATCTGACGGATCTTCTCGTCCAGTTCGTCCGCCTTTGACATGAGCGTCGCACGCTCGATGCGGGGCCCCTCTTCCGACATCATGGCGGCGATCTCGTCCAGCGTGAAACCTGCGGCGCGGCCGAGCGAGATCAGGCCGAGCCGTTCCAGAACGTCTTCATCAAATAGGCGCCGGAGGCCGCGTCGCCCCGTCGAGCGGATCAGGCCGCGTTCTTCATAATAGCGCAGGGTGGAGGCCGGGATCCCGGATTGTTTGGCAACGTCGGAAATTTCCATGATAGGCTCTTGACCTCAAGTCGACTTGAGGTGGCAGGATGCCTCCACAAGATCGCAATGACAAGGAGCGCGGTACGATGAGAATGGCAAACAAGGATCAGGAAGAGATGTGGAATGGCGCGGGCGGAAAGGCCTGGGTGCGCGCGCAGACGCTGCTGGATACGGCCTTCCAACCCTTCGCGGACATCCTCGTCGAGACGGTGACGACGGCCAACGCAAATTCTGTCCTTGATATCGGCTGTGGCACCGGCGCGACAACGCTCGCCATGGCGGAAGCGCTGGGGCCGGATGCGGACTGTCTTGGCCTCGACATTTCCGAGACCATGATTGCCCATGCTCGCAAGCGCGCCGCCGAGTCCGGATCACACGCGGAATTCCTGGTCGCCGATGCGCAGACGCACGATTTCCCGTCGAGCACATTCGACATGATCACGTCCCGGTTCGGGGTGATGTTCTTCGAGGATCCGGTTGCCGCCTTCCGCAATCTGAACCGCGCCGCGCAGCCGGGCACACAGCTGCTCATGTTCAGCTGGCGTGACCCGGCGGAGAACCCGTTCATGACGGCGGCTGAGGCTGGCGCCCGCCCCCTGCTGCCCGGTCTGCCCGAGCGGGAGCCGAATGCCCGTGGCCAGTTTGGCTTCGCAGACGCCGCGCGCGTGGAGCATATCCTGTCCGAGTCCGGATGGCAGGACGTGGTGAGTGAGAAACTGGACGTGGAATGCCGCTTTCCCCTCTCGGCCATGGACCTTTATGTCTCGCTGATGGGCCCCGTCGGCTATGCCATCGCCCAAGGCGTGGATGAGGCGACCCGGGAGAGAGTCATCGACGTGGTGCGCGCCGCCTTCATGGAGTTTGCTGATGGCGACGAAATTGTCTTCACGGCAGCCTGCTGGAAAACTGCCGCGAGGGCAGCCTAGGCCGACCTGCCCCTCCACGCTACGCTCGCCTCAAAACAAGAGGGAGACACGCCATGCCGGACACAGAAACCAAGACTGCCGAAATTCTCTATGAGGTCGCAGACCATGTCGCGACCATCACCCTGAACGCGCCGGAGCGGTTGAACACGATTTCCGGCCCGATGCTGGATGAGTTGTGCAAGGCCTTGCTGAAGGCAGATGCCGATACGGATGTGCGTTGCGTCATCCTGACCGGGGCGGGCCGGGCCTTCTGCGCGGGTTTGAACCTGGAAAGTGCCACCAAGGGCGAAGGCATCGGATCCGGCGCTGTGGCCAGCGCCACGCTGGATCTGCGCAACACGCCGCCGACCGTATTGTTCAATATGGACACGCCAACCATCTGCGCCATCAATGGCGGCGCGGCAGGCTATGGCATGGACACGGCGCTCGGCTGTGACATCCGCATCATGTCGGACAAGGCCAAGATGGCGGCAGCCTTCACCAAGCGCGGCATCCTGCCGGAATCCGGCGGCACCTGGTTCCTGCCGCGCATGCTTGGCTGGGAGAAGGCCTGCGAACTGATCTTCACCGGCCGCACCCTGACCGCCGAAGAATGCCTGGCCGAGCAATTGTGCGCAAAAGTGGTGCCGCATGATACGCTGATGGACGAAGCACGCGCCTTGGCCGCCGAGATCGCCGCGAACGCGCCACTGGCCGTACAGGCCTCAAAACGCCTGATGCGGATGGGCCTGTCGGAGCCTTTCACCGAACATGTCCATCACGTCTTCCTGCAATTGCTGCCGCTGCTGAAAACGGAAGACGCGCGTGAAGGCATGATGGCGTTTCTTGAGAAGCGCCCGGCGGAATTCAAGGGGCGTTAGCCCCGGCCAGTGTCAGGCTGGCGTGAACCCCATTCGCGCAATCTCGGCCAGCATCTCCGCCCATGCGGTTTCCATGGCGAGCGTCCACTCCCCTGCCAGCGCTTCCCGGCAAGTGTCGCGGATGGCTGTGAACATGTCATCCAGTTGGGATTCCGGCACGCCATACCCCTGGTGCGACAGGCGGGCAGACTGAAGTTCAAAGCGCGGCAATCGACTGCCCTCGGTAAGACCGATGATGCAGTCGAAGCAGGTTGTCAGCATGGAACCGCGCACGCCACCATCCGTGTCCATCGCGAACAGGTCTTCAAATTCGGGATGCTGTGCGAAGAGGCGCCGATAGATCAATGGCGCGGGATCAGCGCAAATCTCTCCGAAGCGTTCAAGCGAAAGCATGATGGGTTCAGATGCGGCCATTCCTTACCCTACCGGCGGCTCAGCCCCCGCGCAATCGCAGGACGAGGCGACGCGTGGCACGCTGGCTCATCTTGCGGTGTCGGGCAATCCGCTTTGCAAGATTCTGGCGTTCCTCGCGGGTGCGACCAAGATCATAGAGCTGCGCCGCAAAGCCCAGCGCAGCCTGCTGGTCGCTGTTCGGTCGGCGGGCGGCGCCCTCCTCCTCCGCCCAGCGGCCCGGATGAAAGCTGGCGGTCACTTTGGGCTGATCATTGCCGAGATAATGGAGGAAGGCTGCAGGCGCGGAAACATTTCGAATGATCGCATCCGGAATGAAGTGCAGCCAGTCCTGATGCTGTTGCCAGCGCCAGGTGTTGGGGGAATTCTTTGTACGCACGCGCAGCCCGATGATGCGTAGGCGGCGCTGAACGGCGGTCCAGTCTTGTCCTTCCCGCTCGGCTTGCAGTTTCATGAGGCGGATCAGGCCCTCCATCGTTCGACCGGAGGCAACAAAGTCGACCAGGGCAATGGGGCGCGAACCGGTGGCGATCGCCTTGGGGCCGAGACCTTCGGCGGTGAGATACTCGAACAGACCCTGCAATGCCGGTTCCGGCAATTGATCGACCGCGCTGGCATTGCGCAGAGAGTACTGGATGAGGTGAAGCCGCGGCGTGTCGCGCAGCCCTTCGAAACAGCCAGACAGATAATCATACAGGTTTTCGGGCGTCCTCCCGATAAAGGCGAGGTCTGACCGGTTCGCATGCGCCAGAATGCGGGCAGCCGTGGATCGCAGGGATTCAAGGAACATGTCGTTCAATGAGCGCGTCTCGGTCGCGCCTGTAATCAGGCCGCCCAATTGCTCGCGCTGTGCGATGTTCCATCGAAACGGTTTCGCCAAACTTCTGCCTCCCGGTCTTTTCCTTCGACTATAGGGCCTGCGGGCTGCGCTTTCCAAATCCGTTCTGGGGTCCTACATGCAGCGGATGAGCAAGACGCTGACAGTTCTGGGCATCGAGACAAGCTGTGACGAGACGGCCGCGGCTGTGCTGCGCCTGACCGATGGCCGGGCAGAGCTGGTCTCGGACGTGATTCGCACGCAACTGGAAGAACACGCGCCCTATCTGGGTGTGGTACCGGAAATCGCTGCGCGCGCACACGCCGAACTGGCTGATTTGACCGTGAAAGCCGCGATGCATGAAGCAGGCATTTCCTATTCAGCGCTTGACGCCGTCGCCGCAACCTCTGGCCCGGGCCTGATCGGTGGCGTGCTGGTGGGCATGATGACCGGCAAGGCTATCGCGCAGGCGGCCGGAAAGCCCTTCATCGCGGTCAACCATCTGGAAGGGCACGCGCTCAGCCCTCGGCTCGGCAATGATTGCCCGTTCCCCTATTCGCTGTTGCTTGTTTCGGGCGGGCATTGCCAATTCCTGGAAGTGCGCGGCCTCGGAAATTATCGCCGGCTCGGCTCGACGATTGATGATGCGGTGGGCGAAGCCTTCGACAAGACAGCCAAGACGCTGGGGCTCGGCTTTCCCGGCGGGCCTGCGGTCGAGCGCCTCGCAGAGGGGGGCAATCCAGAGGCTTTTGCCCTGCCCCGCCCGCTGCTGAACAGGCCGGGTCTCGATATGAGCTTTGCAGGGCTGAAGACGGCTGTTGCGCGCGCCGCGGCCGAAGACGAGATGAATGAGGACCGGATGAAGGATCTCTGCGCGAGTTTCCAGACGGCGGTGACCGATATTCTCGCCACAAAGGCCGCACTGGCGCTTGAGGCGTTTGATCCGGGTGAGGATGGCACGAAACGGTTCGTCGTGGCGGGCGGCGTCGCGGCCAACAAGGCCATCCGTGCCGCACTGGACGACGTGGCCAAAGGCGCAGGTGCGCGCCTGATTGCGCCGCCGCTGAGACATTGTACGGATAATGCCGCCATGATCGCGCTGGCCGGAGCGGAAAGATTGGCGGCGGGCCTCGTCAAAGGCGAGGCCGGGGACCTTGGCACCGGGGCGAGACCCCGCTGGCCGCTCGATGAAGCGGCGGCGCAATCAGCGCCCGTCTATGGCACGGGCCGCCGGGGCGCCAAGGCCTGATCAGGCCGCATTCTAAACCGCGAATTCAGCAAGCGAATAGGTCGCCGCAAGGATGGCGATGGCCATAGGAAGCGCCGCAAGCAAGGCGGCCAGGGACTGGCGAGCTTCGGTCTTGGACAATGTCATTGATTTGGTCTTTCAGCATTTACCGACAGCGACCATCGCTGCCGTTGACTGCCATATAGCAATCATCTGAACATTTATCAATGAACAAAAACGAAATTATTCAGAATTTATCTATCTGACGCTCCGGAACGACCGCGCCAGCTGACAATCCAGCCAGAACCAGGTCCATCACACCCGCCAGTTCACGCTTCAATTTCGGCAATGTCAGGTGCGAGAACATCTGGGGAAAGCGAAACTTCATCATCGATGCCTGAATCATTTCCGCCGTCTCTTCCTTTCGGTCGAGCGGACGAAACTCACCGGCCTCAATGCCGTTCTCGAGAATCTGAACCAGATAGACCCGCTCCTGGGCCAGCTGTTCATTCATGAACAGAGGCCGCTCATCTGCCAGCGTCTCGGCAAGCTCGACCAGCTTGTCCTTTTCTTCCAGTGCCTCATAGGTACGCACCATGCTGAACTCAAAAAACTGGCGCAGACGATCTGCCGCCGTGATTGGCTTCCGACAGATGCTGGCATAAGTCTGGTAGAGTTCTGAATTGAACTTGCGACCGATGGCTTCGGCAATATCGAGTTTGGACGCGAAGAAGCGGTAGATATTGCCCGCAGACATGTTGCAGTCCTTGGCAATCTCCGACATCGTCGTCTTGGAATAGCCGTAGTGAACGATGCGTTCCATCGCGGCTTCCAAGATCTGTTGGCGGGTGTCTGTTGTATCGTTCATGGCGCCACCATACTCCCTGTTACTGAAGGATCAATGATTCATTCAGCCCATTTGTTCCACTATTGCGGACTCTGGGCAGGTTGCAGGCAGTGTGCAATAGGAACAGGAAATCTTGCCTTCATTCGGAGTCGTTCGTCATGCGCATTTTCTGTTTTCACAATCTGGACAATGAAACCAATGGTGCCGAGTTGCGCGCCGCGACCCGGTCGGCCCATCTGGAATGGGCTGCAGGATTGGGGGACCAGCTACGCATGGCCGGGCCGCTGCTGTCCGAGGATGGCGCGATGATCGGGTCTGTCTTCCTGGTCGAGGCCGATGACCTGGCTTCGGCCAAGGCATTGGCCGAGCAGGACCCGTATAACAAGGCAGGAGTGTTCGACCGCGTGGACGTGCGCGAAACGAAATGGCTGATCGGGCAAGGAAAGCGCGCATGAGACAGCTGGTCCTTGGAAATCTGAACTATTCCAGCTGGTCGATCAGGCCATTGCTTGCCGCGCGGCGCGTGGGCCTGCCGGTGGAAGAAGTGATCGTGCCGCTCGACTTTCCCGACACATCGGCAAAACTGAAAGAGATCAGCCCGACAGCAAAAGTGCCACTGTTGATCTGGGACGATGTCACGGTCTGGGAAAGCCTTGCGATCACGGAATGGATCGCCGATTGGGCGCCGACTGGAGAGGTCTGGCCAGAAGATGCCGCCAAGCGGGCGATTGCCCGCGCGGTGACCTCCGAAATGCATGCGGGTTTCCCCGCCCTGCGCAAGGCCTGTCCGATGGATATTCGCGGCCGGGAAACCACGCCGGAAATGACCGAAGGTCTTGAGGCTGACATTGCCCGCATCCAGACCATGTGGGACCAGATGCGCACTGAACATGGCGATGGCGGCCCTTACCTGTTCGGCAAATGGAGCGCTGCGGATGCGTTCTACACGCCGGTTGTGACGCGGTTCCGCACCTATGGCCTGCCCCTGACAGGGGCCGCGGCCGAATATTCGACGGCCATCCTTGAAGACCCGGTCTTCCTTGAACTGGAGAAACAGGCAGAAGCCGAACCGTGGTGGATCAAATACACCGCCGACGGACGCTCAAGCGGCTATCTCAAGCCGGAAGGCTGAACAGGTCATAATCCAAATCATGCCGGAACAGCGTCCGGATATGATCTGTGTAGATATCCAGTGCTTCGCCTGTGAAGAGTTCCGTAAGCGGTGTCTTGCGGTTCTGCAGCACATTAGGCTCCGCATCCGGATCGATCTTCTGCGCCATGGCGTCCTTCGTGCCTGCCGCGAGCGCTACATTGATGGCATCGGCACTGAGCCCGAGAGACCAATGCTTCGAGACCGCTTCCAATGCGGCGCGGGGGTCTTTCTGGGTCCGCTCATACTGGATCAGCTGGATCGAGTCGCCATGACGCGCACGAATATCACCCCAACGGTTCCAGAAGCGCGCGAGCCAGTAGAGATCGCAGCGATACTTCGATCCGCCCGGATCGCCCTTCAGATAGGTCAACCAGTCAACCTTGATGTCGTATTCCCATTTGGCGTGGTGACTGGCCAGGATCGCCATCGGGTGCCGTACAGCCAGCACATATGGCGGCAGGCTGGCGAGGCTGCGGGCCCAGCCCCATTCGGCCAGATGGTGGGGGATCGTGTGACTGAACGCCAGGCGCGGCAGTTCCGGAAAGGTCTCATCGTCCTTCGGCCAACCGATATAGGGGCGCACCGCATTCTCCGAAAAGTATTGCGGGTGAGGAATGCCATGGGTTTCCGCCAGCGCCACTGCCAGCATGTATTTCAGCCAGTGCGTACCGGAATTCTTGGAGGTAACGAGCAGGCCATCAAACCGGCCATGACGCAGGACTGAAAAATTCGTCCAGGACTCATTGAGAACCTTGGCGCGGTATTCGCTGGGAAGTGACTTTGACATGGCCAAATTCCCTATTGTGCCAGGGCGAAAGGCGCAACTGTTCTTGAGCGGTTGGAAGACTCAGGTCTTGAGGCCTGCCTTGTCCCGGAACACTTGCAGGAGGGCCAGTTGTTCGCGCGTCGGCACGCCTTCCGCCTCGGACACCGCCACCAGCATCGCGTCGAGATCGACAATTTCCTTTGGGCCAAGCTGCGGGGAACTGACGATCAATTCGCTCAGCTTGCGCATGGCGCGCTGGGGATCCGGCGCGGAATTGGTGACCCAAGCCGCATGGGCGGACAATTCATCAGCCTCAGCCTGGGTGAAGCTGAAATTCTGCATCATCTCATCATCTATGATGCGCGCCTGTCGTTCGGTCAGAGGCCCTTCCCGGCCACGGGCAACTTCCATCATCATGACGGCGGCGGCTTCGCGCGGGTCTTCGATCAGGCCGATGCCATTGCGGCCTGCCTTGTATTTGAAGGCAAAGCGGCGAGGCGTATTCGTAAGCGTGCGCGCCGCATCCATCGCCACTTTCGCGCCGCGGCGGGCCATCTGGATACGCCACGACCAGATGCCGATCGTTGTCAGGATACCCAGAATGAGGATGACTATATGCATCCGGCGTATGTAGCGCGGCCCGGCAGGCCGCGCTACTCACAATTCGATCATTCGCCCCCGGAGCCAGCCGGGACAGCGGCATGGGCCTGCGCCAGCACATAGGCGCGGATCGACTCCACCTGATCCGGCGTCAGATGATCTGCGAACGAGACCATGCCATTGGCGGCGAGGTTTCCGTCGATCACCACACCTTTCCACGCCATTTCGTTGCCACTGATCGCCGACCAGCGCAGGTCCGGCAGAACGCCTGAGCTGACCGCCAGCGGACCGTGGCAGACGGTACAGTTACGGGCATAGTGAACCGATCCCTCGGCGATCATAGTCTCGTCCCCGAACGAGTCGGCTTTCGGGGTCTTGTCGATCATCGGGAAATCCGGGTCGGCGATTTCGCCCGTGCCGCCCAGCTTGAAGGTGACGACCTTGCCGACTGTAGAGGGCACGGTCTCGTCATAGGCGAAGCCTGCAGAGAGACCAAAGGCACTGCCCCAACCAGTCGTAATCGTGACGTATTGCTCACCATCGATCATGTAGGTGCCGGGGCCGGACGCGCCGCCGGATTTGAGTTCATGATTCCAGAGCCTGTCGCCCGTTTCGGCATCATAGGCGACGAAATCGCCATTCAGCTTGCCCTGGAAAACCAGACCGCCTGCCGTGGACAGCACGCCGCCATTCCAGGCATTGCCATGTTCCACCGACCAGCGCGCTTCGCGGGCAATGGGATCCCATGCGATCAAGCGTCCCTTGAGGGTTGAGCGCAGGAATTTGGCGACTTCCGGCGGCGCGATCGGCGGGACGCCAGCAGAGAAGTCTGCGCCCGTATTCCAGCCGACAGGCTGGGTCTCGAAGCGCGGATCGCGAGCATAGGCCTGCGGAATTTCCTGCGCTGGAATATAGGCGAGGTTCAAATCCGGATTGAAGGCCATCGGATGCCAGTTGTGTGCACCGAGGGGGCCTGGCAGCTGCTCGTAAGGGACGGCGCCATACCGTGCATCGGCGATTTCAATCGGACGACCGTTTTCGTCGAGGCCCTCTGCCCAGTTCATCGGCACGAACGCATCGCCGGAGATGAACTCGCCGGATTCCGCGTCCAGTACGTAGAAGAAGCCATTCTTCGGAGCCTGCATCGCGACACGGCGCGCTTCACCATCTTCGCCAACAGGCAAGTCTGCCAGAATGATGGTCTGCGTGGCTGTATAGTCCCAATTGTCGCCGGGTGTGGTCTGGAAATGCCACTTGTACGCACCGGTTTCGGCATCCACCGCAACGATGGAGGACAGGAAGAGATTGTCGCCACCGGACGGATCACGGAATTCCCGGTTCCACGGCGAACCATTGCCGACCCCGAAGATGATCTGGTCGTTGACCTCATCATAGACGATGGAGTCCCAGACAGTTCCACCGCCACCATCGGTGACCCAGGCACCTTCATCGCCCCAGGTGACATTGCCGATTTCTTCAAAGGCTGCATCCGAGATTTCGCCGTCTGGCTGTTTCTCCGGGTTCGGAACAGTGTAGAACCGCCAGACCTTGTCTCCGGTATTGGCATCATAAGCCGAAAGATAACCGCGCACACCGAGCTCGGCACCGCCATTGCCAATCAACACTTTGCCATTCACCACACGCGGCGCACCGGTGATCGTATAGGGCTTGGACTGATCAACGGTGACCTTGCTCCAGACAACTTCGCCCGTTTCGGCATCAAGCGCTTCGAGCCGCCCATCAATCACGCCTACGAAGACCTTGCCGTCATAAACAGCCACGCCACGGTTTACGACATCGCAACAGGCTTTCACGCCGACGGCGCGGTCCACATCCGGATCGTAAACCCACAATTCCTCACCCGTCTTGGCATCAAGCGCATAGACCAGCGACCAGGCAGAGGTGACGTACATCACGCCGTCCACGACAATCGGCGTCGATTCCACGCCGCGATTGGTGGCAAGGTCATAAGTCCACGCGACGCCCAGGTCTGCGACGGTTTCCTTGTTCACATCTATCAGGCTCGAATGGCGCTGCTCGTCATAAGTCCCACCATATGTCAGCCATTCGTCAGCTGCGCTCGCGGTACTTATCCGGTTCGTGTCGACCGCCGCAAAGGCTTCCGGTTCCGAAAGTGTCTCAGTGTCTGCTGTTTTTGCCTGCCCGCAGGCGGCAAGGATTGCGAAGGATGCTCCCGCAATCAAGGTGGACTGCCAGTTCGCCATGGCCGTTTCACTCCCCTGTCTGTTTCCTCAAAACGGTCTTACGCCGCGCTCAGAGGAAAGAGTAGATGAGGCAGGCCGATTGTCGAGGCCTGTCTTAAGGTCAGCCCGACGCTACAGGCACGCGTCCGGCATGCATGGAGAGATCGGTCTGAGCAGCTTCAATGGCGGCCACAATAAGCGCGTGCCAGTCGGCTTGGCTTTCTACGGTGTCTGATCCGGCCGGGAATGTGACGGAACGCGATGCATTCACGACGCCGCCTTCGAGGCGATTTGAAACCGCCTTGAATCCCGCAAGCGCATCTTCGGCCCCGCCGCCCTGCGCGCCATAGCCCGGCACCAGAAACAGCGCGTCCGGCGCGAGCTGTCGCAATTGGCGGGCCTCATCCGGGCCCGTCGCGCCCGCCACCAGCATCAGGCTGGACCATTCGCCCGCCCCCTTCAGGCGCTGGATCGCCGGGGCGAGCGCCTCAACGACGCGTGCATAGAGTGGGGCGCCCTCAAGATCTTTCGCCTGAAAATCGGCTGAGCCGGGATTCGACGTGCGCGCGAGCACGACGACCCCCTTGCCGTTTGCCTCGGCCTCTTCGAGGAAGGGCTCCAACGTATCGAGGCCCATATAAGGGTTTACCGTCACGGCATCGGAGGGGAACGGCGCCGCTTCTGACAAGTATGCGGCTGCATAGCCTCTGGCTGTTGTCCCGATGTCGCCGCGCTTGGCATCCGCGAGAACAAGAAGGCCCGCCTCTCTTGAAGCTTCGCAGACGCGTTGCAATGCGCGCATTCCGTCAGGCCCGTGCCGCTCAAACAGGCCGACTTGCGGCTTGACCACGCAGGCGCGTCCGGCCGCCGCCGCCACGACTGCTTCGCCCCAAGCGGCCACCCCTTCGGGCGTGTCCCCGCCGAACAGGTCCGGGATACGGCCAGGATGCGGGTCGATACCCACGCAGAGTGGGCCCAACTGGCGCGCGCCAGCGATGAGGCGAGAGGCAAAGCTGGTCATGGGGTGACCCGGCAGGCCACTTTCACGACCTGAAGACGGCGGCGGGCATTGTCTGACATCGGGCCGTAAGTCTCCTCGGCAAAAATCTCGGTCGGGCCATCCTCGCGTTCCACGCTCAGGCTGGTCAGGAAGGCATCTATAGATGTCGGCGCAGCCGTATAGATACGCCCGCGCCGCGGGCTCTCGGCCACGATCACGCCGCGCACAGTTCCCCCCGCATCAAAGACCGGTCCGCCAGAAATTCCCCCCAACGAACCGTTCAAGCCACGCGTCCGGCCAATCTCGGCCCAGGCAAGAATAGGTTCAGCGCCTTCCCGGCGCCCGCGCGTGATGAGTTTCGAGCGGGACATGAGTTTCGTGGCCACTTCTCCCGGTCGTCCCTGAGGGTAGCCAACATGATAACCATGCGTGCCGATGCGAAGCGGAGATACGAGATCAAGTTTTACCGAGTTGGGGCTGCGACCTGTTGAAAGAAGGGCAAGGTCATGATCCGGATCAACGACGATGCTGTCGACCGGCACATATTGCCCGGGCGCCACCAGCAGGCCGACAGAGTTGCAACCGTCCACGACATGCCGGGCCGTGATCCACTGACCATTCTTGTTCACGGCAAAAGCAGTGCCGATCCCGTCCTTGGGCTCGCTGACCTGGACAAGCACCTGTTCGTCCAATGGCGACGGCGGCGGCAGGGTCGGACCTTCGGATTCCAGGACGGTTGGCGGCGGCTCAGGTGCGTCAGCTTTTGGATCCTGCGAAAACATGGTCCAGACGACGACGCCCAGAACCAATGCATAGATCACCCAGTCAAACGAACGCATCACTGCCTGAGTACCTCCGTTAGAACCTCTGCAGGACCGGGTCCCAGAGACCCGCTGCAATGATCAGGGCTGATGCCAGCTTTGCCGCAACAAGGACGACGGCTGCGCCAGCCTCCTCCTTTTCGATCCGTTTGGGAATATCGGTGAGCAAGACATCGACGAGACGGTAGACGAGGAGCTGGATCAGGAGTGAGACGACACCCCAGATGGCCAAGTCTATCAGGGTGACACTGGAGGCCAGACAGGAGGCAATGGGGATCGCAAGACCAACAATGGCCCCGGCCAATGCAAATCCTGCGGCCGAATTGCCTTCCTTTACGAGCGCCAGCTCCTTCCACGGGGTCAGCAGCACGTATATGGTGCTGGCGATGGCAAGCATCGCGCCAGCCGCTGCTGTCCACAACAGAAAGCGTGGGAATGCCTCGACAAAGGCAAGAGTTTCACCGCCCATAAACGCTCACTATTTCCTCTAATATCAATCGGCTCTATCAGAGCCAGACCTATTCCTACCCATAGCACGCCACAGCCTCAAGGAGACATATTCATGATCAAGGGGAAAACCGCCCTCGTTACCGGCTCCACCAGCGGGATCGGGAAGGCTATTGCAGACCGTCTTGCACAGGAAGGCTGCAATGTCGTGCTGAACGGATTTGGCGACGCCGATGAGATCAAGGCCCTGCAGGCTGAAATGGGAAAGGAACACGGCGTACAGATCGGCTATTCAGGCGCTGACCTGACCAATCCGGACGCGATTGAAGAGATGATGGCCTATGTGACAACCGATTTTGGCGGTACCGATATTCTGGTCAACAATGCCGGCACGCAATTTGTGTCACCCCTCGAAGAATTCCCAGTGGCCAAATGGGATCTGATCATGGCGCTGAACTTGTCAGCTGCCTTTCACACGACCCGGATGGCGATTGGACCCATGAAAGAAAAAGGCTGGGGCCGCATCATCAATACCGGCAGCGCCCACGCCAAGGTCGCCTCCCCGTTCAAATCAGCCTATGTCGCGGCCAAGCATGGGCTTTCCGGCCTGACCAAGGTGACGGCTCTGGAGGGTGCGGAACACGGCGTACGGTGCAATCTGGTCTGTCCCGGCTATGTCCACACGCCGCTGGTCGATGGCCAGATCGACGATACGGCAAAGGCGCGCGGCATGACGCGTGATGAAGTTGTGAAAAACGTGCTGCTCGCCGCACAGCCAACCAAGGAATTCGTGACTGCCGAGCAGATTGGCGGCTTCGTTGCCTTCCTCTGCTCGCCGGATGCTGACCAGATCAATGGTGCCGACCTCTCCATGGACGGCGGCTGGGTGGCACAATAGCTCACTGAAAGGTCATTTGACGGCGCAGCTATCGTGCGAGATAGAAAACGACGATGTTCCAAAGGATCGCCCTTCTTTGCCTCAGCCTGTTGCTGATCGCATCCGGTACGGCAAGCGCCGCGCAGGACAGCTGTCCTGCATCGGATGCGGGCCAGATGACGCATGTGATGCCTGCAATGAATGGGGATTGCGACATGGGGATGGGGTCCATGGACCACTCCCAGCCAAAAGATCAGGACGGGCCATCGCACGATACGGCTTGTTGCTGTCCGGCCATCGTTGCGGCGCTGCCGAGTGCTGCTGCCCCTGAAGGCCATAGCGACCTTTACCCGCCCCTGTTCAACATTCCTCTGGATGCGACGCCAATCTCGGTCGCATCCGTTCCGGAGCCGCCTCCTCCCCGGGCCTGATGATCCTCTCATAATCTCAGGATCAACCCGGAACAAAGGAGAAGGCCTTGTCCTTCCTTTCCCGCGCCGCGCCTTTCGCGGCCTGTCTAACATGGGCGGCGCTCGCTCCCATGGCAGAGGCCCGTCCCGTCTCCTACCCAGGCGGCTGGACGGTCATGCAGATGAACAATGGGGATTCCTCCTCACTGCATGCACACTATTCACCCACCGCATCGGACTCGATCGGGTTCTATGCAGAGCGTAACTGGGCCGAAGACGTCCAGTTCACCGGCCTACAATACAACCGGCTGCTGAAACGCTGGAACGGCCCTTCAAGCCAGGCGAACACCTATTTGAAATTGGGTGTGGGTCAGGCCGATCCGTTCGGGAGTGAGTCTCCTGAACTGTCCGGTTTTGCCGCTTTCGCCGCGGACTGGGAGACCCGCCGCTGGTTCACCTCCTATGAGGCAAAAGCCACCGACTATGCCGGCAACAAGAGCGTGCGCCATAGCGGCCGCGTCGGCGTTGCCCCGTATATCGGCGACTATGGCGACCTTCACACATGGTTGATGCTGCAGGTGGATAACCACCCCGAAAGCAATGAGCCCGTTACCACAACCCCCCTCGTCCGGTTCTTCAAGGGCGTCCAGATGGTCGAGCTCGGCTACACGCTGGAAACCGAAGAGCTGCTCGCGAACTGGATCGTCCGGTTCTGACTTTCAAAGGATACTACTCATGAAACTGATTAAACCCGCTTTCGCGTCCCTCGCTTTTTGCCTGCTCGCCGCTCCGGCACTGGCTGATGAAACGATGGATCATTCCAAGATGGACCATTCCAAGATGGATCATTCGGCGCATGCCGACATGGTCGCTGAACCCAATACCGATGCCGACCCGGCCGCTTCAGCCCAGACCGTCACCGCCAAGGTGAACGGCCTCGTCTGCGATTTTTGCGCACAGGCCGTCCGCAAGGTGTTCAAGAAGCAGGACGCCGTCGAAAGCGTCAATGTCGACCTGGACAATGGCGAAATCGTCCTTGGCCTGAAGGCTGGCGCGACGATGGATGATCAAACGATCGAAAAGCTGATCCGCAAGTCCGGTTATTCGCTCGTCAGCATCGACCGTGGTGGCGACGCATGAGCGAAGACGTAAAATCTCCCAGCACCCTGCCTGCCTTCCTGTCGCTGTTCACTTCAACCGGAACACTGATCTGCTGCGCCCTACCGGCCCTGCTGGTCAGCATCGGCGCCGGCGCGGTGATGGCAGGCCTGATCGAGGCCGTGCCGCAGATCACCTGGCTCGGCAAGAACAAGGGTCTCGTGTTCGGCATCGCAGCGTTGATGATCGCGTTGGCTGGGGCCTGGCAATGGCATGCAAGGTCGCTGCCCTGTCCAATTGACCCGGTGAAGGCACGGGCGTGTACGCGCGCGCGCCAGCTCAGTTGGGTCGTCTGGTGGGTCAGCGTTGTCGCATTTCTGGTTGGCGGGTTCTTCGCCTTCTTCGCGGCAAGCCTGTTCATCTAAGAGGTTCAGGGCCCGGCTGGAAAAGTCGGGCCCTTCAGCCTAGTCCTGCAGGATCTCTTCGAGACAGGCCGAGATGGTTTCAGCCGTGTCTTCATGCGTGAAGAAGGTCTTCAACTGCCAGTTCTCATCCATCAGATAGAGCAGCGACGTATGGTCCATTGTGTATTCGGACTGGCTTTCAGATTGCTCTACGCGAGAAAAGTCCGACAGGAACTCATCCGCGGCCGCGCGAACTTCCTCTGGCGTGCCCGTCAGGCCGACGAGGTTTTTCGGAAAGCGCGGCGCCTTCACATAGCTAGCCAGAACTTCGGGCGTGTCCCGTTCCGGATCCACCGAAATGAGCAATGTCTGCGGCGGCTCAACACTTTCGGGCAGCTGCTCATAGGCGCGCTCCACATTGACGAGCGTCATCGGGCAGACGTCCGGGCAATAGGTGAACCCGAAATAGATCAGCGTCGGACGACCTTTGAAATCGGCTTCCGTCACGCGCGCCCCGGAATCGGAGACGAGTGAGATCGGCCCGCCAATCTCCGGATAGGCACGGCTGAGGCAACTGGCCTGCGCACCTCCGGACTTTACCGCTCCGGCGGAGTCTTTCTCCGGCGCGCTGGCGGGAGAGCAGGCGGCCAATACGGCGGAGGCGAGCAGGGCGGATGACGTTGCAATCGATCTGAGCATCATAGGGGGGATATGCGCCGCAAGCGGCGCTTGGCGCAAGCGTCACGCTGCCGCATAAGGCGCTAATGGATGATTTGGCCCGCGACGGACACATAGATCTCGACGATGCGATCTTCACCCTTCCCCCAGAAGGGTTGGGTTCGGCGCAATCCGCCCTCGGGCGCACGCGCCTGCGCACGTTCATCACGCTGCGCTGGCTGGCCGTGGCCGGGCAAACGGCAGCGGTATTGTTCGTGGCGTTCGGACTTGGCTTCGACATGCCGCTTGCGCTCTGCCTGTCGATCATTGCGGCATCGGCCTGGCTGAACGTGTTCCTGTCTTTTGCCTTCCAGAGCCAGCGCCTGACGCGCGGGTGGGAGGCGACCCTGCAATTGGCATTCGATACGGTACAATTGGCTGCGCTGATCGCCGCGACGGGTGGACTGTCAAACCCGTTCCTGTTGCTTCTGGTTGCCCCCGTAACTGTTGCTGCGCTCAGTCTCAGCTCGTTCAGGGCCTCCCTTATCGCTTTGCTTGCCTTGGTATTGGCGGCCCTGATGCCGCTTATTCACATGCCCCTGCCCTGGGGTGTGGCGAACTCTTCGATTGCGCTGCCGCCTCTGTTCCAGCTTGGCCAGTTCGCAGCCCTTGCTGTCGGTGTGGTCTTCTTTGCCTTGTCAGCGGCGCGGGTCAGTCAGGATGAGGCCCGGCTCGTGCGCGCGCTCGATGCAGCGGGGGTCGTCATGGCGCGCGAGCAACGCCTGTCCGCGCTCGGTGCAATGTCTGCAATGACCACACATGAGTTGGGAACCCCGCTTGCCACGATCCATCTCGTCGCGAAGGAATTGCAGGCGGATCTCGACCCCGAGGATCCGCGCGCCGAGGACATTATCCTGATTGCCGAACAGGCCGACCGGTGCCGCGCGATCCTCGCCACGATCCGTGAAGCGCGCGAAGCAACCGACATCGTGCATGCGCGAATCCCGCTGGATGCGCTGGTGGCCGAGGCCGCTGCGCCCTTCAAGGGGTTGGGCGTGGATCTGACCGTCCGGGCGGAACCTGCTGAAGATGGCACACCACGTGCGCCGACCCTGAAACGCAGCCCGGAAGTTTTGCACGCGCTGGGTGCCTTCATCGAAAATGCGGTGAGTTTCGCCGATACGCGCGTGAACGTCGTGGCGACTTGGACTGCAGACCAGATCATGATCACAATCAGCGATGACGGCCCCGGCTTTGCCGCCGAAGTGCTGCCGAAACTGGGCGAGCCCTATGTCTCGCAACGCGGCGAGGCGCATCTGGGCGGGGGTGACATGGGGCTTGGATTCTTCATCGCAAAAACGCTTATTGAGCGCACCGGCGGCCGCATCGCGACCCGAAACAGGACCCCGCCGAAAAAGGGCGCGGTCGTCCAGACTCTATGGCCCCTTGGCATTTTGCAGGCGCCTGACTTGGATTAATGACCGGTTCAGACCTATATGACGGTTGTTACATCAAGGAAAAGCCAATGGAACGGCCCATCACTGTGAATTTGCACGAGAGCCTCAAGGATGTTGAGGATCGCTCATGTCTCGTAATGGACGATGATGGTCCGTTTGTGCAACGCATGGCCCGCGCGCTCGCCCAGCGCGGTTTCGTAGTCTCTGCCGTCTCGACCGTGTCCGAAGGCAAGGATATTGCCCGCCTGAACCCACCGGCCTTTGCCGTTCTGGACCTGCGCCTGGAAGATGGCAGCGGGCTGGATGTGGTGGAAGTACTGCACAAGCACCGCCCGGATGCCCGCGCTGTTATCCTGACCGGGTATGGCGCCATTGCGACAGCCGTCGCCGCTGTCAAAGCTGGCGCTGTGGACTATTTGTCGAAGCCTGCAGATGTGGAAGACATCATTCGCGCGCTCGCCGCATCACCTGACGAAAAGCCCGCTCCGCCAGAAAATCCAATGTCGGCCGACCGGGTTCGCTGGGAGCATATTCAGCGCGTCTATGAGCTGTGCAATCACAACGTTTCGGAAACCGCGCGCCGCCTGAACATGCACCGCCGGACGCTGCAACGCATCCTTGCAAAACGCGCCCCGCGCTAAACCTGTATCCTGTAATAGTGTTGCCAGAATACGTCGCTTTGGCTGACGCAGCCTCGGCATCAGCTAAATGCAGTTGCGTCGCATTCTGAACGGCTGGTAATCGCCGCTCATGAAAAAATTTCAGTGCTCAGTCGCCCCGCTCGCCCTCCTCGCTTTTGCCCTCCCAGCCGCGGCCCAGTCCGATGACCCGGTGAACCGGCTGGACACGATCGTCACCACCGCCACCCCGAGCGCCACGCCTCTGACAGACATTCCGATGTCCGTCAGCGTGATTGATACCAGGGATCTGTCGCTGGCGGATGCTTATGTCAGTGCCGAGGACATGACTGACCTGCTGACCGGGGTTGAGGCCGCTGTCGCAAACGGTACGCAGGTCGCCTTCCAGATTCGCGGCATCGGCGCGGTTGACCATCAGGCCCTGACGCCCACCGCCGCTGCGGTCTATTCCGATGGCGTCTATCTGGCGACCAACGTCCAGACGGGCCTGATGCTGTATGATCTTGCCCGTGTGGAAGTTCTGAAAGGCCCGCAAGGCACGCTGTATGGCCGCAACGCGTCCGGGGGCGCGATCAATTTCATCTCCGCGAAACCTGGCGAGGACCAGCGCCGGTATGTTCGGGCGGGCTATGGCAACCTGAATCGCGCTGACCTGGATGGCGCCTATGGGGAGCACTACGATAATGGCTTCAGCTATCGCCTCGCCGGGCGGTACCTGTCGCGCGACGCCGCACTCGACAATGTTGCCGGCCCGGAAGATGCGGGCGGTGTGCGGGATGAATTCGGTTTGCGCCTCGGCCTCAATTGGGACAAGGCGTTTGGTGGGTCCCTGCTCGTGCGCACGCACTATGAGGAAGACAATGGCGTCAATGCCGCGCCGCGCAATGATACGCTTGACCTTAACGACCATGAGATCGCGGTGGGCCGTGACGGCGTTCAGGATACCGACAATGAATTCTATGGCGTCTCGGCCCAATATGAGCGCGCTGTCGGGCGGTGGACGCTGACATCTCTCACGGCCTTCGAGGGGTACAATCAGGATTACGGGTTTGATTTTGACGGGGCTGTCGCCCTGTTCGACAATCCGAACTTCAACGCCAACCTCGCCTATATCCGCGACTTCCGGCAGTTCTCGCAGGAATTCCGCCTGCAGACAGACTGGGACGGCGCCAGCACCATGATCGGTGTATCGGGATCGCTGGAAGATTTCAGCCAGACCTATACGATCTGGTGCGGCGACCTGGATGCCGACACGCTGCTCGGCACCTGTCCTTATGTCGGCGCCGCCAGCCGGGCAGGGCCAACCCCGACCTCAGATGCACGCGCGATGACTCTGGTCACAGATATCAGGCAGGACCGTTCGGCTCTGGCCGCCTTCACCTATAATGAATTCGACCTCTCTGATCGGTTGACCGCTACACTCGGCGCGCGGGTAACGCATGAGCGGATTGAGGGTCAGGGAAGCGGCCGTCACATCTTTGAGGATGGCACGATTGGCTTCAATAATGTCGGGGGTCTCGGCCTGGCGGCAGGCGCGAACGAGATCGAAGAGACGCGGCTTTCGGGCAACGCGGCCCTCTCCTACGAACTCGGCCAAGGCAACGCTTATGTCTCGGTTTCCAACAGCTACAAATCGGGCGGCTTCAATGGCGAAGTCCAGAATAACGCCACTCATTTCGCTGATGCGGGCTTGTTCGACGCAGAGACCGTCACAGCCTATGAGGTCGGCTACAAGAGCCGACCAGACGATACGTTCACTTACAGCATCGCTGCATTTCTTCAGGATTATCAAGACCCGCAGGCGCGCATCTTCGTGAACTTCGCCTTGCCCGACGGTTCAAGCATTACGTCCAACTCGCTGTCCAATCTCGATGAAGCGACATCCTACGGGGTGGAAGTCGATTTGGCATGGCAGGCTACGGAGCAACTTTCGCTGGATGGTGGCTTGACGCTTCTGGAAACCGAGATTGATCAGTCGTCCGACATTGGCGGAAATGCCGACACATTTGACGGCAACCCCCTCCCCTTCGCACCAGATGTCTCCGCCACCCTCGGCGGACGCTACGAGTTCGCGGTTACGGAAACGATCGAGGCCAGCCTCGCCGCACACGCCAAGTATCGCGGTGATTACTATCTCGACCCAGAGGGCCTGGACAGCCGCATGCAGGACGGCTTCACGACCCTGCAGGCAGAGGCGAACTTCGTGTTTACAGATACCGGTCTCAGCTTGACCGTATGGGGACGGAACTTGACCGATGAAGACTATGCCGTCTCAGGCTATGGCTTTATCGGGTATGACACATTCCGTTCCGACCCGCGCACCTATGGCGTGCGGATCGGCTACGAGTTCTAGAAATCAACCTGGGCAGTCGCCATAATCGAAGCGGAGGACCCGGAAATTGACCGGGTCCCCGTTCGAATAATTCAACGCATAGTAAGGCTCGGTCTCGGTGACACAGAGGCGCATCTGGTCGGCCTGAGCGCGCAAATGGCGGATCTCGTCTTCGATCGGCGGCTCGGCCTTGCGATCCTCGAAATTGACGAGATAGACAACCGGATAAGCGGACGGGTCTTGAGGCAGGTCGAGCGGGGTTTCCGGCGGGTGGAGATTCTGCGTGCCAAGGGTCAGCACATAGGAGGGCTCGGCATAGCCAAGCGCCAGGATGCGTTCCGGCGGCTGCCAGTCACACGCCTCGCCCGGCACACCGCAGACATCCTCCAGCGCCAACCGCGCCGTTTCGGTCGGCTGCACCCAGACCTGGCTCGGCAGCATGAAGATGCGGATATGCCAGCCGATTGCGACGGCCGCATAGATGGCGAACATGGCAGCATTGCACTCATGGCGCCGACTGAACTCGATGATGGCAACTCCACAAAGGCCAAAGCCGATCCACCAGAACCAAAGTGGGAACGCCCGATAATCCGCCCATGATGCGAGCACGTCTTCGGGAAAGGCTGTCGAGAAATCGCCCGCCGTTTCCGCCATGAAATAGGTTGTCACACCGGGGAATGAGGCGGCAAGTAAGAGGATCGCCCCCAACGCGAACAGGATCAGGGACGCCCATCGCGTGACGGGCCACAATTCCCCTTCCATCATTTTAGCCGCTGCATAGCCTGCGAGCAGTCCGAAGGCAGGATAGGCCGGAAGGATGTAGTGACTGAGTAGGGTCGGCATCAGTTCGAAGAAGGCATAGGTCAGGACCGCCCAGGCCACAAGCATGCGGACCGCGCGCGTCTCGTCAGGTATGATCGCTTCTCCGACCGGATGCTTCGCCATCCATGTGTCGCGCCCCGACACCCACCAGAAATAGGCGAGCAAGACTGCTGGCCATGCTGGCAGCGGCTTGAGGGTGGCAATTGTGTTCAGCGCTTGTGCTGCCAGTCCCGTTCCTGCCGGGCGCGGCAGGAAGGGCAGCAGATAACTCAAGATCAACAAGACCGCGAACAATGCCGCGCCCACCAACAAAACGTGCTTCAGCCATGCCGCGCCTTGCGGCTTGATGGGCTTCAACGTCTTCCACGCCGCCACAAAGCCGGGAATGATGAACAGGGTCGCCGGGAAGAACCAGGCCGGAATATGGGTAAGATGGTAGAATGGCCAGCCACCATGCCCCTCAGAGGCGCCGGTGAACTTGTCTTTCAGATCCTTGCCGACCGCGCCCTTGATGTATTGCCCATCAGTCGCAGCCTGAATCCAGAGAAACCAGGGCAGCACCATTGCCACGAAAATCGCTGGCCCCGGCCACCAGAGCAAAACGCGCCACCAGTCGCCTCCCTTACCATCTGTCGCCTTGGCCCAAACCCATGCCCCGATCCCGGCATAGGCGGCCACCATCGGCGTCACTGGCCCCTTGATCAGGAAGCTGGTGCCCATGCAAAACCAGAAGAGCAGCGCCATCTTTTTCGACTGGTCACGGCGCATATAAAGGCGCGCAAGCGCACCTATGCTGAGCGTTGTCAGGAAAACGAGCATTCCGTCTGTTTTCGAGATGTGCGCTTCCGATGTCAGAAGGAGCGTCGCGCCGAACAGGGCTGAGCCGACAAAGCTGGCCCTTCGCCCAACCAGGACCAGTCCGGCCCAGAAACAGGCAAGCGTTCCGAAGGCGGCCCCCAACCAGCTCGGCACGCGATAGGTCCAGATCTGCTTTGCCTCGGGCCCCGTAAACACTGCCGTCGAGGCGGCCTGCAGCCAGTGAATGCCTGCCGGCTTCTTGTTGCGGAGCTCATCCTGATACTGGATGCGGATATAATCCTGCTCCTCCAGCATTTCCTTCGAGGCCTGCGCAAACCGGCTCTCATCCCTGTCGAGGGCAGGCAAATTGAACACGCCGGGCGCAGCAGCGCCGAATGTGAGGATGAACAGGACGAACCAGGGTTTCCAGCCGGTGGAAAGTCGATCAAGCAAAGTCATGATTGCCATTTACCTTGTTCATGTCCGCGCGTCTTCAGGGTTTTGCGCTGAGATTCCTAGCGTGACAAATGCGCCGCAGGGCTCGCCTTGCGTCAAATCGCTTTGTATGAGCGTGCGAAACCTGCCTCGCGCGCTCGCGAGCCCCTGCCTGAAAGGTGCCAGCCGTGGCCCAGTCGCTTGAATTTTCCATCGTTGTTCCGGTTCATAATGAATCCGGCAATGTCGAATCCCTGATCACCGAGATTCACCGCGCGCTCGATGGGCGCGCATTCGAAATGGTGTTCGTCGATGATGCGTCGACCGATGACACGCGGGCACGCCTGATCGAACTGAAGGAGCGCTTTCCGATGTTGCGCGTGATCGGGCACCGCAACAATGCCGGGCAGAGCCGGGCCATCCGTTCCGGAATAATGGCGGCGCGCGCGCCGGTGATTGGCACGCTGGATGGCGATGGACAGAACGATCCAGCCGATCTGCCAGACCTGTACCGCCAGCTGACGCGGGCAGATGCGCCGGAATCGCTGAAAATGGTTATGGGCCGCCGCACCAAGCGTAAAGACACTGCCTGGAAGCGGTTTGGCAGCAGTTTTGCCAACAAGATCCGCAAACGCCTGCTGCGGGATGATTGCGACGATGCCGGCTGTGGCGTGAAGGCGATCTATCGGGAAGCCTTCCTGAGGTTGCCCTATTTCGATCATATCCATCGCTACGTCCCTGCCCTGATGCAGGCCGAAGGCTTCGATGTGGAATATCGCGACGTGAATCATCGCGAGCGTCGTAGCGGAACATCGAACTATACGAATTTTGGCCGATTGGCCGATGCCCTGTCCGATTTGCGGGGCGTTATGTGGTTGGTCCGCCGTCGGCGCAATCCGGGCGGCATGGACGAGCTTTAGCCGTAGGTCGCGACAGCGATACAGATTTCGCCATCCTCATCGAAAATAAAAGTTTCAGCCGCGTTCTGGCCGCGATGGTTGGTGTAAAGCAACGTGATCGCGTCTGATCCGGTCAACACGTCTTCCAGTTCAAAATACAGATCACTCGCGCTGGCCATTGCGGCCTGCCAGTATTTGCGCAGCCCCGCTTTTCCAGTCAGGAAATCCTCATCCGTCCCCATCACCAGCGCAATGCGCGGCGAATGGAACACGACCCCGTCGGCATAGTGCGACAGCACAGCGTCGAGGTCGTGATCATTCCAGGCTGCTACCCATTCACGGGCAAACGAATCAGCGTCCGGTCTGGCCATACGGCCTGTTACTAGGCTTGGCCGTTTACCGCCAGAACATCTTCAACCGTTCGGAGACCCGGCTTTGGTGAGGTCACCAGAACAGCCATGTTTCCAGGCAGATGCTTGTTGTCCAGCATCTTGTCGTGCGCGGCCGGAATGTCTTCCCACGGGAAGACTTCGGACATGCCCGGATCAATGCGCCGGTTGATCACCAATTGGTTCGCGGCGCTTGCCTGTTTCAGGTTTGCGAAATGGCTGCCCTGTACCCGCTTCTGCCGCATCCAGAGGAAGCGCGCATCCATGGTCAGGTTGAAGCCGGTCGTGCCGGCGCAGATGACGACCATGCCGCCACGCTTCACAACGAACACAGACACAGGGAAAGTCGACTCACCCGGATGTTCGAAGACGATGTCGACATCCTTCTTGTCAGTGAGTTCCCAGATCGCCTTGCCGAACTTTCGGCTCTCTTTCATATAGTCATTGAATTCCGGACCATTCACCGTTGGCAGCTGCCCCCAGCAATTGAAGTCCTTGCGGTTGAGCACGCCTTTGGCACCGAGACTGAGCACATGCTCTTTCTTGTCATCGCTTCCGACGACCCCAATCGCGTTCGCCCCCGTGACAGCACAAAGCTGGACACCGAAGCTGCCAAGGCCGCCCGAGGCGCCCCAGACAAGGACATTGTCTGCCGGCTTCACGATGTGCGGGCGGTGGCCGAACAGCATGCGGTAGGCTGTGGCAAGCGTCAGTGTGTAGCAGGCGCTCTCTTCCCAGGTCAGATGCTTGGGGCGCGGCATGCATTGGCGCGCCTGCACGCGGCAGAATTGGGCGAAGGAGCCGTCTGGAGTTTCGTAGCCCCAGATACGCTGACTGGGCGAGAACATCGGGTCGCCGCCATTACATTCCTCGTCGTCGCCATCATCCTGGTTGCAGTGGATGACCACTTCGTCACCCGGCTTCACGCGTGTCACTTTGCGACCGACAGCCCATACGATCCCGGACGCGTCGGACCCTGCAACGTGGAAATCCTGCTTGTGAACGTCGAATACGGACATCGGCTCGCCAAGTGCGGCCCAGATGCCATTATAGTTCACGCCAGCTGCCATCACGAGCACCAGCACTTCGTCGGAATCGATTTCCGGAACCGGAACCTGCTCCAGTTGCATCGCCGTTGATGGACGTCCGTGACGGTCCCGGCGGATCGCCCAAGCGTGCATCATCTTCGGAACGTGGAACTCCGGCGGGATCTCGCCGAGCTCGTAAATATCTTTGGTTTCCCTTGCCATGGCAGGGGGGCCCTCCTCCTTGATTACATTTCCGGGATGGTCTGGCGCACAATTATTCGTGGCTTCACAAACCACCCGGTTCCCGCCACCTTGGCCGCTGAACGAAGAGCTTGCAAGAATTTTGTTGCGCTGCACAAATTTCGAAAAAGGGGCGTTGCAATCATGTCTATCGGCGACACGGTTTATCTGAACGGAGTCTTCACCCAGCGGAAAGACGCCCTGATCTCCCCGCTGGACCGGGGATTCCTGTTTTCCCACGCAGCCTATGAAGTGACCGCTGTTTACGGCGGAAAACTGATCGATTTCGAAGGTCATGTGTCGCGCCTCGGCAACACGCTGGAAGCAATTTCGATCCCTAACCCACATGACGCGGCCGCGTGGGAGGACATTCACAGCCAGTTGATCGCCCGCAACGGCCTTTCAGAGGGACTGATCTATCTCGAAGTTTCAGCAGGCGCCTACGACTCCCGGGATTTTGCTGGCCCGGAGACCTTCACACCCACAATTTTCCTGTATGCGGATCATCGCCCCCTGATCAGTGAGAAAGCCGAGCAGGGCATTCGCGCCATCTTCCTGAACGACATTCGCTGGCGTCGGCGCGATATCAAGACAACTCAACTCCTGTCGCAGGCCCTCGCCTACCGCGCTGCGCGCGAAGCCGGCGCCGAAACCGCGTTCATGGTCGAGGACGGCCACGTCACCGAAGCGGCCTCAGCCAATACATGGATCGTGACCGAGGAGGGCCGGATCATCACGCGCAATCTGTCCAGCGACATACTGCCCGGAATTACGCGCGCCCATGTCATTGCCCGGCTTCGCAATCAGGGACTGGATATCGAGGAGCGCGCCTTCACACCGGATGAGGCATACGCTGCCAAGGAGATTTTCACGACCTCAGCGGGGGCTATGATTGCGCCTGTCATACAGCTGGAGGATCGACCGGTCGGCACCGGCAAGCCGGGCGCTGTTACGCGGCAAGTACAGCGCCTCTATTATGAGGCGATTGGCGCTGATGTGGAAAAGGTCGCGGCTTGGGCTTTGGCCTGAAGCGAGTGACGCACTTTGAGGGCCAGGATCATACTGGCCAACAGCAGCGTAACGCTATTGGCCACGATCATGGGGAGCGATCCCAACAGAATGCCATAGACCAGCCAACCTGCGACGCCGGTAGTGAACATCGCATACATGATCAGCGAAATCCCATCAGTCCTTCCGGTGCGAATGACCATCAGGGCCTGAGGCAGGAAAGACAGGGTCGTCAGAGCTGCGGCCATCAGGCCAATCATGTCAGACATTGAGGGGAAATTCCTTTAGAGCCCGCGCCGTATAGCCGATTTGCAGCCCTCACGAAACCGCTTGGAATCGCATGGTGCTCATGAATGTTTGCGGTAACGAGACCATACCCGTTTCAGTCGCGGTCGATCACTTCGCCTTCGATGATTTCACCCGGCCCTTCGCCAGCCTGAGACGCCCCGCCCGGCGGCGTGATATTGGCGTTCATCTGGGCCACGACACTCGACACTTCCCGGGTCGCCATGCGCGCGCTGATGGCATTGGCCAGCAGAGCAACGCCAGCCACGGCAGAAAAAAGACCAAGATCAGTCAGACCGAGCCCCCGCGCCAGAATGGTCTCACGAAACAGAGCGAGCACGCCAAGGCTGACAATGAACAGGCCAGCCAGAAAGCCTGCTCGCACAGCAAAGCCGGGCCATAATCCCGTGATGGCGGGGTACCCCTCATTCCCGGACAACCGGTGCAGTCGAAACCGCTCGACCCAGCTGACCGCCAACATGCCCGCTGCGAGCAAGGCGACCATGAGCACACTACGCTCCATCAGCGCTGCAATCACCACACCGACCGGAAAGGCCAGGATAGCGACAATCCGCAAAAGCAGGGCAGTCTGGATCACATTGGTCGGTGGGTTCACGGCAATCTCCTCTCGCCTACATCTGGTTGTTCAGACATCCTGACGCAAGCAGCAGCGCTTGCCTTGTGACGTTGCACGCGGCATGCTGCGCCGCAACATAACAAGGGGAGAATTCCGTGGCAGACATGGATAAAGCATACCAGCACGCACCGGACCGCCCGTGGATTTTCCGGACCTATGCCGGACATTCAACGGCAACAAAATCCAACGAACTGTATCGCGGCAACCTCGCCAAGGGTCAGACAGGCTTGTCGATTGCCTTCGACCTGCCCACCCAGACCGCGTATGACGCAGACCACATCCTCTCCAAGGGCGAAGTTGGCAAAGTGGGCGTGCCGGTCAAGCATCTCGGCGACATGCGCCTCCTGTTCGACCAGCTGCCGCTGGAAGAGATGAACACATCAATGACGATCAATGCGCCAGCCGCCTGGATGCTGGCGCTGTATGTGGCACTGGCGGATGAGCGCGGAGATGATCGCAAGAAACTGCGCGGCACCACTCAGAATGACATTGTGAAGGAATACCTCTCGCGCGGCACCTATGTATTCCCGCCGGAACCGAGCCTGCGTCTGATCTCGGATATGGTCAGCTGGTGCTACACCGAGGTCCCGAAATGGAATCCGATGAATGTCTGCTCTTACCATTTGCAGGAAGCGGGCGCGACGCCGGAACAGGAACTCGCCTATGCTTTGGCCACGGCAATCTCGGTGCTGGATACCGTAAAAGCCGGAGGGCAGGTTCCGGAATCAGACTTTGAAACGGTCTTCGGTCGAATTTCCTTCTTCGTGAACGCCGGAGTTCGTTTCGTTACGGAACTTTGTAAGATGCGTGCCTTTGTGGAACTCTGGGAAGAGATTGGCCGCGAACGCTATGGCGTGACCAGTCCGAAGGCGCTGCTATTCCGCTATGGCGTGCAGGTGAACTCGCTTGGCCTGACCGAGCCGCAGCCTGAAAACAATGTCTATCGCATCCTGATCGAGGCAATGGCCGTCACCCTGTCGAAGAAGGCTCGCTGCCGGGCCCTGCAGCTGCCGGCCTGGAATGAGGCGCTGGGCCTGCCACGCCCGTGGGACCAGCAATGGTCGCTGCGTCTGCAGCAGATCCTCGCCTATGAAACAGACCTCCTGGAATACGAAGACATCTTCGACGGCAGCCATGTCATCGCATCCAAAACAGAAGAGCTGAAGGCGCTGGCCCGGGATACGCTGGCTGACCTCGATGCGCGGGGCGGCGCAATCCAGTCCATCGACCATATGAAGGAGAGCCTCGTCGGCGCACATATTGATCGCATCAAGGCGATTGAGAGCGGTGATCTGACCGTGGTTGGCGTCAACCGCTATGTCGAGACGGCGGAGAGCCCACTCGCAGGCGGCGACGGATCGATCCAGACGGTCGACCCGGCAGAGGAATCCGCTCAGGTTCGCGACCTGAAAGAATGGCGCAGCAAACGCGATGCAAGCGCCGTTGAAAATGTGCTCGCAGCGCTGAAGCAAGCCGCACAGGACGGGACCAATATCATGGAGCCCTCGATTGCCTGCGCGAAGGCCGGCGTCACGACAGGTGAATGGGGTACGGCAATGCGGGACGTGTTTGGCGAATTCCGAGCACCCACGGGCGTCGCCATGGTTATCAAGACCGATGGCGAGGAAGATGCGGCCGCTGTCCGCAAGGACGTCGAGCGTGTTTCCGAAGCGCTCGGGCGCCAGCTGACCTATGTGCTCGGCAAGCCGGGCCTCGACGGCCATTCCAACGGCGCCGAACAGATCGCGGCACGGGGCCGGGAAGTCGGCATGAATGTCGTCTATGAGGGCATCCGGTTCACGCCGTCGGAGATTGCTGCGCAGGCCAAAGAAGCGAATGCACATGTCGTTGGGCTGTCCATTCTCTCTGGCAGCCACCTTGATCTGGTACGCGAAACAATTGCCGAGCTGCGCGCGGTCGGCCTCGGAGACGTGCCGGTCGTCATCGGCGGCATCATTCCGCCGGAAGATGCCCGTGCCCTGCGCCAGATGGGCATTGCCCGTGTCTACACGCCCAAGGATTTCAAGATCACCGAAATCATGGGCGACGTGGTCGGAATCGTCGAGAAAGCCTGGCTGGTCGAAGGCTGATCCGCTGCGTTCTGCGGATAAGAGATTGAATACCTGCCGGTTCACCTTTATCGGGCGCGAACTGGCAGGAAGGCTTTCATAATGTCGCAATCAGACCCGTTCCAACTCGGCTGGGAAGAGTGGCTGACTCTGCCCGATCTCGGCTTGCCCGCGATCAAGGCGAAGGTGGATACCGGCGCGCGCACGTCTGCGCTGCACGCCAGCGTCATTGAGCCATTCGGGCCTGCCGATGCACCACAGGTGAGATTCCTGATCCAACCGGACCCGAGTGATCCGGGCTTGGAAATCACATGTTCCGCGCCGGTTGTAGACCGCCGCGACGTGACCAGCTCCAATGGGGACACCGAGCTGCGTTATGTGATCCAGACCGATGTCGAGATGGGCGGACGCCGCTGGCCGATCCAGCTGACGCTGACCAATCGCGAGAGCATGACCTACCGCATGCTGTTCGGCCGCGGCGCGATTCAGCCGGACATGATCGTCAACGCAAACGCGTCTTTCCTTCAGCCGAAACTCGACTTTGCAGCCTATGCGGGCCTGCCAAAAAAGAAGCCCGTCAAACGTCCATTGCGCATTGCGTTGCTCACGCGCGAGCCGCGGAATTATTCAAGTCTGCGCCTCATCGAAGCGGCACAGGAGCGAGGCCACGTGATCGAGGCCATCGATACCGCACGCTGTTACATGCAGATTGGCACGACACATCCGCAAGTCCACTATGATGGCAAGGCACTGCCCCGCTATGACGCGGTGATTCCGCGCATCGGGGCAGGGATTACAGATTACGGCTTGGCCGTGCTGCGACAGTTCACCAATACCGGCGCATTCTGCTTGAACAGTGCCAGTGCGATCGGCCATTCGCGCGACAAGCTGATGGCGCACCAACTGCTTGCCCGCGCCAAGATCGACATGCCGGTCACGGCCTTTGCGCACAGTCCGAAAGACACCAAGGATCTGATCTCGCTGGCGGGAGGCGCGCCTGTGGTGGTGAAATTGCTCTCATCCACGCAAGGCAAGGGCGTCGTGCTCGCCGAGACCCGCAAGGCTGCGGAAAGCCTGATTGATGCCTTCCGGGGTCTGGAAGCAAACTTTCTGGTACAGGAATTCGTCGAAGAAGCTGCAGGCACCGATGTTCGGGCGTTCGTCGTCGGCAACAAAGTGGTCGGCGCAATGAAGCGCCAGGCCCAGAAGGGCGAGTTCCGCTCAAACCTCCATCGCGGCGGAACAGCCTCAACCATCAGGCTGTCCCGCACCGAACGCGACACGGCCCGGGAGGCCGCCAAAGTACTGGGTTTGCGCGTCGCAGGTGTCGACCTGCTGCAAACCGAAAAAGGCCCCAAAGTGCTGGAAGTAAACTCTTCGCCGGGTCTCGAAGGCATCGAATCGGCCAGCGGCAAAGACATTGCCGGCCTGATCATCGAGCATCTGGAAAGCCAGGTTCGGCCCTTGTCTCGCATTCGCGAACCGGCCGCCCGAAAGCGCCGGCAAGCCAAGCTCAGCGAGAGCTGAACAATTTGCCCTTCTCGGTGATCAATACGATCACGAGCGAGCCCACCCCAAGACACGCAAACCCGAGAACGAGCGGCACCGTCGTGCCATTGTAGTAGCTTCCGATCAGAATTCCGAGAATGCTCGAAACTGTCGTCGTGGCGAAGCCGTAAGCTGCGGAAGCCGTGCCTGCAATCTTGCCTAACGGCTCCATGGCGAGCGCCGAGAAGTTTGCACCCATCAGGCCAAAACAGGCAAATGTCATCGCGAACATCGGGAAAAACCATAACAGGCTCTCGCCGAAGAAATGCGTCACCAGCGCCAGCGACGTCGACATGATGATGAAGAACACCATTGCGGCATGACTGATGCGGCGCATGCCAATTCTTTCAACCACGCGGGAGTTGAACAGATTTGCGCATGCGAGCGCACCTGCCACACCAGCAAACCAGAACGCGAATGTTTCTTCCTGGCCGAAGACATCCCGAAAGATCTGCTCTGAAGATCCGATAAATGAGAACAATGCGCCGAATATGACACCGGAAGCGCACATGTAACCGAACGTGATGCGACTACGTATGACTGCCATATAGCTGCTGGCGGCAGACGAAACATTCAGAGGATTGCGCGCCTCGGGCGCCAGGGTTTCTGGCAAGCGCAACCATGTCCATGCAAGCAAAAGCCCGCCGAACAAGGCAAGGACGCCGAATATCCATTGCCAGGGGGCGACGAACAGGATCAGCTGACCCATGGCAGGCGCGATCATGGGCACAACCATGAAAATGGTCATGACCAATGACATGAAACCCGCCATACGCCGGCCTGCATAAAGATCACGGACGACCGAAACAGCCACAAGCCGGGCGCCTGAAGCAAAAACGCCCTGCAGGAAACGCGCAGCAAGCAGCGCATGAAAATCCTTTAGCGCGATACAGAGTAGCGCAGTCAGCGAGTAACCAACCAATCCGACGAACAAGGGGACGCGCCGACCGAAGCGGTCGGAGATCGGCCCCCAAACGAGTTGAGGCGCGCCGAAGCCCAATACATAGGAAAACACAATCATCTGCTGACGATTGGCATCCTCCGGGGAAGCACCTGTCAGACCGATCGAATCCGCGATCTCACCCAGTGCAGGCAGCATGATGTCAATGGCGAGCGCGTTAAGCGCCATCAGCGCCGCAACCATGACGACCATCTCCGTGCGCCCCGGCACAGGTCGACCATGGGCACCTTGCAAGGTGCGCGGCTCAGGAACGGGCATTTCAGAGTCCGGCATGGGTTCGACAGGCTTTCTTGAGATTCTCAAGGGCCCTATCTGGGCCTCCTGCAAAGGAATGGCCAGTGTCCAGACCAGAAAAAAGCCCCGCCAAATGGCGGGGCTGCAATGCGAATTCGCGGGTCGACGACTATTTCAGCTCCGGTCTCATGATGTTTGGGCTGAGATTGAAGACAACTTGCTCTGCATCAAAATAGGCGGCATCGGCGGGCTTTTCGCCCTTACCCATAAGGATTTCTGCAGACGCGACATAGCTCGTCCGCTCACGGTATTCCCGTGGGCCGCCCCAATAAGCGTCATAAGGTCCAAACGCAGAATAGCGAGACCGACGGAATGGGTCATGATAGTAGGCCGCATAAGGGCCGAAGTATCTGTAATTCAGGTGGAAATGGTCGTAATAGGGCGAGCCTCCGCCAACCGGCACAAGGCGGCTTTCAGAATCTGTGTCGCGGCGTACGACCCGGAAGTGGTCATACCCGTTCAGTCGGGTCAGCTCCGCAGCCCGGTAGAGCAAATAGGTCTCTACGGTCTTTCGATCTGTCAGGGAGTTTCCGGAAAACTCGACCTGGAACCGATTGTCCTCGATCTTCATTTCCGAATAGCCGCGATCGCCATCCAGAGCGGCCTGATATGGCGTTGCGGTCGCGCAGGCGCCGAGCACGGCCAAGGCAGCGATTGCACCTGTAAGCTTGAATTTGGGCATGGAATATCACCCTCCAAAGCGATGTTTCCTGTAATGTATGGGGGAAGTTAGCTGAACACTAGTTGAATTGGCTTCACAATTCAGAGAGCCGCCTGATCGATGTCAATCAGGCAAACAAAAAGGGCGACCCGAAGGCCGCCCCATAATATTTTCAGCCGTGAAACCGACTAGGCGGCCTTGTAGCCCATGACTGCCTTGACTTCGAGAAACTCCTCAAAGCCATGCTCGCCCCATTCCCGGCCGTTGCCGGATTGGCCGTAGCCACCGAATGGTGCCGTGAAGTCTGGCCGCGCACCATTGACCTGAATCTGACCGGCACGAATGCGGTTGGCCACTTTGCGGGCTTCATCTTCAGCGCCCTGCACATAGCCTGCCAGGCCATAGACTGTGTCATTGGCCATTTCGACAGCGTCATCCACATCCTCATATGGGATCATGACGAGCACTGGCCCGAAGATTTCCTCACGCGCAATGGTCATGTCATTGGTGACATTCGCAAACACGGTTGGACGCGCGAAATAGCCCTTGTTGAAGCCTTCCGGACGGCCTGGTCCACCGGCGACCAGCGTCGCGCCTTCCTTGATGCCGGTCTCGATCAGATCCTGAACCTTCTGGTACTGGTTGCCGTTCGAAATCGGACCGATAGCGCCCGGTGAGGCTTCACCTGGCATCATCACTTTTACCGATTCAGCCGCTGCCTTTGCGATCGCAATCGCCTGGTCCTGCTGGTCCTTCTGGACGAACATGCGCGATGGCGCGTTACAGGACTGACCCGTATTCGTCATCATCTGCATAACACCGCCACCGACAGCCTTCTCGAGGTCTGCGGATGGCAGGATAATATTCGGGCTCTTGCCGCCGAGTTCCTGTGCGACGCGCTTTACGGTCGGCGCAGCCGCCTGAGCCACAAGCACACCTGCGCGTGTGGAACCGGTGAAGCTCATCATGTCGACGTCAGGGTGTGAGGACAGCGCCGAACCGACACCCGGACCATCTCCGTTGACGAGGTTGAATACGCCCTTCGGCACACCGGCCTCGTGCATGATTTCCGTCAGGATCATCGCGTCGAGCGGCGCGATTTCGGACGGCTTGAGCACCATGGTGCACCCTGCAGCAATTGCCGGAGCAACCTTGCAGGCGATCTGGTTCAGCGGCCAGTTCCAAGGCGTGATGAATCCGCAAACGCCGATTGGCTCCTTGCGAAGCAGCGTCGTACCCTTCAGCTCCTCGAACTGATAATCACGCAGAATGGCTGCAGTGGTCGCAAAATGCCCCATACCGGCAGGCACTTGCGCCGCATTGGCAAGCCACATCGGCGCGCCCATCTCGTTCGAGATCGCTTCTGCCATTTCCGGCATACGCGCCTGAATGCCTGCAGCGATCTTTTCGAGCAGCTCGGCGCGGTATTCCACGCTGGTCTGCGAAAATGCCGGGAAAGCCTTCCGAGCTGCGGCAACGGCCTTATCGACATCGGCCTTGGAACCAATCGAAATGACCGCGAAGTTTTCTTCAGTGGCTGGGTTCTCGATTTCCAACGTGCGCGGCTCAACGGGATCAACCCATGCACCGTCGATATAGAACTGCTTGTATTCCTTCATGCCGTTCGGGCCTCCCTGTGGTCCATATGCTTGGTATGACTATAGGTGAGCCACTCGCCGCCTGCGAGTCCTGACGCTGGGGAATTTCGTGACGATGACGTTAGCCGCCGTGCACGTGATCCACATCAAAGGCCGCAATCGTTGCGAGGTTCACAATGTCACCGACCGTTGCGCCGAGCGATGCAATCTGTACCGGCTTTTCTAGACCCAGCAGCATTGGCCCAATCACCGTGGCGCGGCTCATCGATTCCAGAAGCTTGGTCGAGATAGATGCGGCGTGAATGGCTGGCATGACCAACACATTTGCCGGACCAGTCAGGCGCGAGAATGGGTAGAGCAGCTTGTGGCTGGTGTTCAACGCAACATCCGCGCTCATGTCACCTTCATATTCGAAGTCGACATCCTTCATGCCATCCAAGATGGCAACGGCATCGCGCACCTTTTCGCCGCGCTCGCCCATCGGGTTGCCGAAGGTCGAATAGGACAGGAATGCCACGCGCGGCGAGAAGCCAAGTGAGCGGACGCCTCGGGCGGCCTCTATGGCGATATTGGCAAGGTCTTCGCCCTGCGGCAGCTCGGTGACGCTAGTGTCTGCGATGAAGACCGTCCGCCCCCGGTTAATCACCATCGACATGCCAATTATGGCCTGTCCCGGTATCGGATCGAGCACCAGCAGCGAGTCGTTCAAGGCGACGTCATAGTTACGGGTCACACCCGTGACCATGCCATCAGCGTCGCCATTCTTCAGCATGCAACAGCCGAAGACATTGCGGTCCTGGTTCACGAGACGCTGGGCATCCCGCTTCAAATAGCCGTCGCGCTGGAGGCGAGCATACAGCATGTCCGTGTAGACCGGATTGTTGTCAGACAGGCGCGCATTTAGAATCTCAAGTGTACCGGGCTGGATACCCATCTGCTCCATGGCGCGCTCGACCTGAGCCTCGCGACCAATCAGGATCGGATGACCAAGCCCCTGGTTCTTGAAGCTGAACGCGGCGCGAACGACGGCGGGCTCTTCACCCTCAGCAAACACGATGCGGCGCTGCAGCTCCTTACAGCGAGCCTGAACCCCCTGAATGAAGGAAGCGGACGGATCCGCGCGGCGGGCCAGCGAATGCCGGTAGGCTTCCATGTCATCAATCGGTTTGCGAGCCACGCCGGTATCCATGGCGGCCTGCGCCACGAAAGGCGGAATGAAGCTGATCAGGCGCGGATCAAACGGGGTTGGGATAATGTATTCACGCCCGAAGCTTGGGCGCGCGCCATGGTATGCAGCCGCCACTTCATCCGGCACGTCTTCGCGCGCCAGCTCAGCGATTGCCCGTGCAGCTGCAACCTTCATCTCTTCATTGATGCCACGCGCACGCACGTCCAGCGCGCCGCGGAAGATGTACGGGAAACCCAGAACATTGTTGACCTGATTGGGATAATCCGACCGGCCGGTGGCAATGATCGCATCATCACGAACCGACTTGATATCTTCCGGCGTGATTTCAGGGTCGGGATTGGCCATGGCGAAGATGATCGGGTCCTTGGCCATCGACTTGACCATCTCTTTCGAGACAGCGCCCTTCGCGGACAGGCCCAACAGCACGTCAGCGCCTTCGATTGCTTCTGCGAGCGTTCGCTTTGTGGTTTTTACGGCAAAGGCGGACTTGAACTGGTCCATCTTCTCGGTGCGTCCCTCATAGACAACACCGCTGGAGTCACACATCAGGATATTCTCAGGCTTCACGCCGAGATGGCGAATCAGTCCTGCACAGGAAAGACCGGCGGCCCCTGCCCCCGAGACGGCGACTTTCAGATCTTTCAGTTCCCGACCCGTAATGTGGCAGGCATTGATAAGGCCGGCCGCGGCAATAATCGCCGTGCCGTGCTGGTCATCATGAAACACCGGAATGTCGAGGTCTTCGCGCAGACGGCTCTCGATGATGAAACAGTCCGGAGACGAGATATCTTCCAGGTTGATGCCGCCCCACGTGGAACCGATGTTCCGGACCGTCATGATGAACTCTTCGACGTCTGTCGTGCTGACCTCGACGTCGAAACTGTCGATATCGGCAAACCGTTTGAACAGGACAGACTTGCCTTCCATCACCGGTTTGGACGCCATCGGCCCAAGATTGCCGAGGCCGAGGATGGCAGTACCGTTGGAAATGACCGCGACCAGATTGCCCTTGGCGGTATAATCGTAGGCCCGGTCTTCGTCTTCCGCGATGGCAAGCACGGGCACCGCAACGCCGGGACTATAGGCCAAAGACAGGTCACGCTGCGTACCCATAGGCTTGGTCGGCGCCATGGAGATCTTGCCGGCGTGTGGCTGCGAGTGAAAATCGAGGGCTTCCTGGTCTGTGAAGCTCGGCCGTTTAGTGGTCATCGCGCGGCAAATCCGTTTTTGCAAAAAGTTTCAATTGAGGCGGCAAACTAGGCCGGTGCGAAAGCCATGCCAACCGTAAAACGGGCCATTCGGTGCGATATGATCACTTTGTCGCGCGCAAGCTGGTGCGAGGCTTTGCGAATCTCCGGCACTGACGATAGCGTCCCGGCCCATGGCCGACACTTCTGCTCCCTCGAAACCCACTCCTGCGCCAAGCCCGTTCATGGCGCAATACCTGTCGATCAAGGCGCGGCATGAAGATGCCATGCTCTTCTTCCGGATGGGCGACTTTTACGAACTGTTCTTCGACGACGCGGTTCAGGCCTCGAAAGTGCTCGGCATAACGCTGACGTCACGAGGCGAGTACGAAGGCAAACCCATCCCCATGGCAGGCGTGCCCTATCATGCCGCCGAGGGTTATCTGGCGCGCCTGATCAAGGCCGGATGCCGGGTTGCCGTTTGCGAGCAGACAGAGAGCCCCGCAGAGGCCAAGAAGCGCGGATCGAAATCCATCGTAAACCGGGACATCGTCCGCATTGTTACGCCCGGAACGCTGACCGAAGACGCCCTACTGCCCGCTAATCAGGATCAGGCGCTGGCCGCGATTGCCATAGGAGGCGGCGGAGCCGAAGCGGCCATCGCCGTCTGCGATGTCTCCACCGGACGATTTGATGTCTCCGCGCTCGCAGCGAACACGCTTGCTGACAGCCTGATGGCTTATCCATTGTCTGAACTGTTGGTGTCCGAGGGCGATATCGACAAACCTGCCATCGCAAATGCGACTGCGCTCTCCACCGCACCAGTGACCTTCCGGCCCGCCCGCAGCGCGACGTACAAATCAGGCGAAGCCCTTCTCAAAGAAACATTCGGAATCGCTGCGCTGGAAGCGCTCGGCGACTTCGGCCGCGCAGAACTCGCAGCAATCGGCCTATTGCTGGATTACGTGAAGCTCACCCAAGCAGGCAGCGACATCCGATTGGACCCACCCATTCGAGCACGCGCAGAGGGCTATCTAGCGATTGATCCAGCAACCCGCACGAGCCTGGAGATCGACCGATCCATGCGCGGCGACCGCGACGGATCCCTGCTGGGCACAATCGACCGGACCGTCACCGCACCGGGCGCGCGGCTTCTGGCCTCGCGTCTTTCGCGTCCCTGTGTCGACCGGGTGGAGATTGATGCGCGGTATGACGCTGTGGCTTGGTTTGCGGATGATCGCGACGCGGTGGAATCCGTCCGTGCCAGCTTGAAGGCTGCGCCGGATCTGGAACGTGCGCGGACACGGTTGCGCCTCGGTCGGGGTGGGCCGCGCGACCTCGCCGCGATCGGGCGCGCACTGACTGCCGCACATGAAGCGGCAAGCCAACTGACAGCCAGCTCTGCGGGCCTGCCGCACAAAATCGATGAGGCTGTTGCCGCACTCGACCTGAGCAAGGACGAAGACCTCGCCACACTCGCGCGGGATTTGGAGACAGCCCTTTCGGAAAACCCACCCACGCTCGCCCGAGATGGCGGGTTCGTTGCACCCGGCTGGGACGAGGCGCTCGATGAAGCCCGTGGCCTGCGCGATGACAGCCGCCAGATCATCGCAGCGCTACAGGCTCGCTACGCTGACGAAACCGGCATCACCGCGTTGAAGATCAAGTTTAACAATGTGCTTGGCTATTTCGTCGATGTCCCGGCCCGCTATGGCGACCCGTTGATGAAGCCGCCTCTGTCCGAAACCTTCATCCATCGTCAGACCCTGGCCAGCAATGTGCGCTTCTCTACGCAGGAACTTTCTGAACTCGCGGGCAGGCTTTCCCGCGCAGAAGACGAAGCAAAAGCGCGTGAAATGTCCGTCTTCGAAGGGTTTTGTGAGCGAATCGATGCACTAAACTCGCCTCTATCCCGCACTGCAGGCGCCATTGCGGACCTCGATGTCGCGGCAGCCTCAGCAGAATGGGCGTTTGAGGTCGACGCGATCAGACCCGTACTGACAGAAGAAACCACATTTCACGCCACGGGGCTGCGCCACCCGGTGGTCGAAGCTGCGCTCAAGAAAGATGGCAAGGGATTTACCGCCAACGACCTGGGACTAAGTGCCGAGGGCGATTTCGGAACGCGCCTCCTGCTCGTGACTGGTCCGAACATGGCCGGTAAGTCCACCTATCTAAGACAAGCCGCGCTGGCCGTTATCCTGGCGCAAGCAGGGCTCTTCGTGCCTGCGCGATCCCTGACATTGGGCTTGGTCGATCGGATCTTTTCGCGCGTCGGCGCGTCCGACGATCTGGCACGCGGGCGATCCACCTTCATGGTGGAAATGGTTGAGACCGCCGCCATTCTCAATCAGGCTACGGAGCGCAGTTTCGTCATCATGGACGAGGTCGGCCGGGGCACATCAACCTGGGACGGTCTCGCCATCGCCTGGGCGGCAGTCGAGCACCTTCATTCGGTCAACAAGGCCCGGGCCCTGTTTGCCACTCACTATCATGAGCTGACCAAACTGGTTGAGGACTTGCCCGGTGCGGCCAACGCTTCGCTCCGCGCCAAGGAATGGAAAGATGACCTTGTCTTCCTGCATGAAGTTCAGGCCGGGCCGGCTGACAAGTCTTACGGCGTACAAGTGGCCAAGCTTGCAGGCCTTCCAAAGAAGGCCGTCAAACGGGCGGCGCAAATCCTGAAGCAGCTTGAGGCTGAACCTGACGCGCCCGAAAACCTGCCCCTCTTTGCTGCCGCATCTCTTGCGCCGATCACGGACGAGGACACTGCGGATCAGATAATTGGACCATCAGAATCCGACCTGTTGCTGCAACAGATTGACCCGGACTCCCTGACACCGCGTGAGGCGCTTGACTTGCTGTACCGCCTCAAATCACTCGGCAGTGAATGATACATCGCCAGCCTTGAGCCCAAGCCTGTTGAGCGGCCTGCCCATTCCACCCGACACCATGGCGGCGAGCACTTTCGGTGCGGGCGGTATCTTGCTGATCGGGGCCGCCAGCCAATCGCGTAACCATGCAAGCATCGTGGAATCGGACTGGTAGACCGGCGTGAAAAGCCAGCTCATAGTCTGGAACATTCTGACGTGTCCTGAGCGCATTGAAGTGTAGTGGCGCAATTGCCTGTCCAGATCGTCGTGGACGCACAATGCCCGCGACAGCGCATAAGCATCAAGCAAGGCCATGTTGGCCCCCTGGCCCAGTTGCGGGCTGGCCGCATGCCAGCTGTCGCCGATGTGCACCAGCCGCTGGTTTACGGCAGGCGCGTGTGTGCGATGGTCATATTCTGCATAGGTTAGCTGAGCGTGACTCTTCAACTGGTCCAGCAAGACAGCCGTTTCCGGCCAGAGCGCGACCGCCTCTGCTTTCCAAGCTGACAAGGAAGCCTGCTTCCATGCCTGATACTGATCCGTTCGGATGGACCAGAAATAGGTGAGCGTGTCCACGCCCTCTTCCTCTGAGCGGCCTGATGGCATAACCCCCGCCATCTGACGGGCCTGCCGGTAGCGTTGTGCCAAGGCGTTCCGCTCAAACCCATGTCCCTCCTGCCACGGAAGGGTTGCCCAGAGCGCGCCATATGCGAGCTGGCTGCGCGGACGAGATGAGAGCGGGGAGCGCACACCGAGTGCATCAACCACAAGATCAAACGGCCCCAACGTCTTTCCGTCCCCTGTGGTCAGGTAACCTCCCACGGCCTGAGCCGCGATGATCCGTGTGGACGGGACAATATTCGCGCCTGCCTCTCTGGCTGCTTGATACACCAGGTCAAACAGGACGGGACGCTGGATGGATATGCCCCGAAGGCTGGGCCGGATGGCATCATATCGGACATCCAACACGGTGCGCCCGGAATTGACCGCCTGACCATGCAGGCGCCGAATAGGCGCGCCCAGCGTTTCGGCTCGCTCACGCAAGCCGAGCTCGCCCAATATCGTCAGCCCCGTTTCTTGCAGGATCAGGCCAGACCCAACAGGTCCTGGCGCATCGAACTGGTCATAGACGGTGACGTCGTGGCCAGCTCGGGCAAGCAGAGCTGCCGCGGCCAGTCCCCCAATGCCGGCACCGGCAATGGCTATCTTTCGCAATGAAGTCATGTCAGCCGGCAACCTTCACCGGATTTCGCTCACGCACCAGTTGCTTGACGAACTCGACATGACTGCGAAGCCGGTAAAGATCGTCCGTATAGGAAAGCGGCACTTCAACGGCACCGATTTCTGCCTGCAGGGTTTCGAGTTCCTCCTGCACCTTGTCACGTTCCGCCTTGTTGTCCGTCGAACGTCCACGCTCTTCGAGCGCACGCAAGTCTTCATACCAGACATAGATTTTCCGGCGCACACGCCAGCGATAGATGGGGGGTGCGACCCGGACCAACGGGAAGAGCAAGGTCAGCAACGGGATTGCAAGCACCCAGGCCCTGTCCAGAAAATTCGCGACGTCGAACGAAAAGTAACGGCGCAGGAATGACGGACCGTCCTTGTAGTATCGACGTGCCTGTTCGCTGATGGGCAGATCGATCAGGTCCGGATCAGGATACTCCCCCGCCGGGGCCAGCAGCGTACCTTGGGAATGAATCGCCGTTGCAGCATCTATGAGAAGCGCTTCGATGGCCGGGTGCAAGTCCTTGCGGACGACGAGTTGAGCGACAGGTGCGACCAGGGGGATGTCTGTTGCTGGCAGATTCTTGCCGATATCCACAACGCCTCTCAGAAGGACAATATCTGACAGCGCCTCGTGTCGGCGCGCCAGGGCCGGAGCGCGGTCAAACGGAAGCAGTCGGACAACATCCGGACTGTTCAGCAATCGGTCCACATAAGATGCCTCCACCGAGGCAGAGAAAGCAGCAGCGTCCAGACTCCCGGACAGCAGGGCGTCCGCCGCCGCATTGCCCGAAAGCGGCAGCCGAGACGTTTCATCCCATTCGCCCCCGTAATCGGCCTCTAGCTCCAGGGCGAGCATGCGCGTGCCTGACCCGGCACCGCCAACTGCCATTCGAGCATCGTGAAGATCGCCCAACGTGTCAGCGGGAACATCATTCCGGACAAACACCCAGAAAGGCTCCGGAAACAGTCCTCCAATTGAGCGCAACTCTTCCTCATCGGACACAGTTGAGAGTCCGCCCTGCACAAGGCCGACATCAACCTCGGAATCATCCAGCAGGCGCAGATTGTCGATTGAGCCCTGCGTCTCCACCAGCACAACCTCCACCCCCTCTTCAGCGAGAAGACGCTGATAGCGTTCTGCAAAGGCATGATAGGCACCGCCCGGGCTGCCAGCGGCGAACCGGATGGTTTTCGGTGGCGCAGGGTCCATCAGCACCAGAGCCAGGAGCACGCCCGCAAAGGCAACGACGACCAGAGGCCAATAGACTTTCAGGAAGTCCTTCAATCCCGACATGGTAACCGCCTCCCACCGCGCTAGTTCGGTCGACTACTGCTCTAGGCCGGGAAATTGCAAGGATCAACAAAGTGTAAGGCTCTGCCCTGAAATCGCCTCATGCGTGCCGCGCATGGAACCTATTCCGTTACAAGAGTGTTCATCAATGTATCGAGGCACCATCTGGAGCCCAAGCGACCAGAAAGGACGATCCCGTGAGCCATCCCATATCCATCACACGACTATTGTCTGTTGCCGTTTTAGGGGTAATCGCGGCCGTAACATTTGCCATGGTCCTGATGCCACAGCCTTCACTCTACGCAGGTTGAGCCTTAATCCTTGTGATAAGGCGTCCCGGCGAGGATCGATACAGCGCGGTAAACCTGCTCTGTCACCATCACCCTGACAAAACGATGTGGCCAGGTCTGGGGTCCAAAAGCCAGAGTATCCGGAACGGCTGACTTCACCGCGTCGCCATAGCCCTCGGCTCCCCCAATCAGGAAAACGAGGTCAGGCACGCCCTGATCGCGCCATTTGGCGAGATTTTCAGAAAATTCGCGAGATCTTTGTGCCCGTCCGAACTCGTCCAGTCGGATACATTTGGCACCTGACGGTAGTTTGGCGAGAATCCGGTCCGCTTCAGCGTCCAGTCCGCCGCCGCTGGGCACTTCGATCTCTTCAATGCCGCGAAAGCCGAGGGATCGTGCGATCGGCCCTGCACGCTTGATATATTCATCGACAAGTTCGCGTTCCGGCCCGGCCTTTAGCCGCCCGACGACCAGAAAGATGATCCGCATGGTCGCCCGCTAATTGGCTGGCGCACGATGGGCATTGTCAGATGCCCAGATCTTTTCGAGATTATAGAATTCCCGGACTTCCGGGCGGAACAGGTGGACGATGACATCCCCGGTATCGATCAGCACCCAATCTGCATTCGGCATACCTTCGACACTGGCCGGGCGACCGGTCAGTTTCTTTACGTCTTGTGCAAGATGGTCTGCGAGAGCCGCAACATGCCGGCCGGAACGACCGGATGCGATGATCATGAAATCTGCGAGCGAAGATCTTCCATCAAGGTCAATGAAGAGAATGTCTTCAGCCTTGTCATCCTCAAGGGCCTTGGCGAGGGCTTCGGCCACATTACGGATTTCTTCGAGCGTGGCCTGCTGGGCGGGCTGGAGCCGCGGGGCGCTGGGGGTCAGGGGTCCGGTTCCTTCTTGTTACGTCCTCTTCAGATAATAGCATCTACGGGGCCGAACAACCAGCCATTAAAGGTCTGTCGCCGTCATATCGAGTCTGAATTCGCACCAAATTGCACCTTATGCGCAGTTTGCCAGATTTTCGCCGCATGTTCAGGGCATATTCCGACGTCATTCTTGTTGCTGATGGAGTAGAGTTTCATGCGCATGCAATTTGCTGCTGCCGCCGTTTTGTTTGCTTTGCCGCTCGGGGGTTGCGCCGTTGCAGCGCTTGGCACCGCCGGGGCCGTTGGCGTTGCCGCCGCCCAGGAGAAATCGCTCGGTGAAGCTGTGGACGATGCCACCGCGTCGAATGAGATCAAGAGTAAACTCCTGTCTGAAAGCGCAAACAAGTTTGGAGAGGTCGATGTGGAGGTCACCGGGGGACTCGTCCTGCTCTCCGGCCGCGTAAACACTCCGGAAGAGCGTGTGAAAGCCGAAGGTATCGCCTGGACCTCTCACCTCACGCGCGATGTCGCCAATGAAATTCGTATCCAGCCTCCGGGCGGTTTCCTCGCAAATGTCTCCGATGAAGTCATCACGGGTCGGGTCCGCGCACGCCTGGTTGGGTCCAGCACGGTCAAAAGCCTCAACTTCAACATCGAAACCTATAATGGCGTTGTCTACCTTATGGGCATCGCGCGGTCGGCCGAGGAGTTGAAGCGCGCAGCCGAGGAGGCCAGTGTGGTGGGCGGCGTGAAACAGGTGGTTTCCTATGTCCGCATTCGTGACAATACCCGCACCCAACAAGCCGCGCCAACGACGCAGGGCACGCCCCCTTATCAAACAGCACCCGATGCCTCATATGACTATCAGGCCGACGGGGAACTGATCGGCGCCAATTACTAGCCGGGTCAGGTCGCGCGGGCGGCGGCCCATGAAGGGAGCCGCCTCATGAGCCTTCGCGTTGCGATCCAGATGGATCCGCTCGAATCCGTCAATATCGACGGAGACACCACTTTTGCCCTGGCCGAAGTCGCACAAGCGCGCGGCATGGAGCTTTTCGTCTACGGTCCCGATGACATGAGCATCGAGCAAGGCCGCGTAACGGCCTTGGTTCGACCCGCGCGCGTTCAACGTGTGAAGGACGCACCCGGCCTGTTTGATGCGCCCGTTCGGCTGGATCTTGCAAAAGACGTTGACGTCATCTTGATGCGTCAGGACCCACCCTTTGACATGAGCTATATCACGGCCTGCCATCTGCTTGAGGAAATCGCAGATGAAACCCTCGTCGTGAACGACCCGGCTGGCGTCCGATCCAGTCCAGAAAAGATTTTCCCGCTAATGTATCCAGACCTGATGCCGCCAACCCTTATGTCGCGCGACTTGTCTGTCATCGAAGCCTTCCGCGCAGAGCACAAGGACATCATCATCAAGCCGCTCTATGGGCATGGCGGCGCAGGCGTGTTTCGCCTGAAGCAGGACGATTCCAATTTCGACTCGTTGACTGAGCTCTTCTTCAGTCGCTCGCGTGAACCGGTCATGGTTCAGGCATTTCTGCCGGCCGTCAGTGAGGGCGACAAGCGCATCATCTTGATCGATGGCAAAGCCGCCGGCGCGCTCAACCGGCGCCCCAAGGAAGGTCAGGTCCGATCGAACCTCGTTGTCGGCGGTACGGCCGAGGAGACAGATATGAGCGACGCGGATATGCGGATTTGCGAAGCCATCGGGCCGGAATTGAAACGTCGCGGACTCGTCCTGACGGGCATCGACGTGATTGGCGGGCGTCTTACCGAGGTGAATGTCACCTCCCCCACCGGTGTTCAGGCCATCAAGAAACTCAGCGGCATTGATATCGCTGCCGATTTCTGGAACGTTGTGCAAGACAAGCTTGCGAGCCGCTGAAGCTCCCGGCAAGAATGGGGACATGATCATGAAACTGACAACGTCTATCGCCATCGTGTCTTTCTGTCTGGCAGGGACGGCCTGTTCTGAAAATTCCAGCAGTGAAGACGCAGCTGTCGTCGCTACCGAGACCGCCCAGGTCGAGGACGAATATACGGGCTCCCTCAATCTGAACCTGCCAAGTTCATCAGCGGCTCAGGACACTGGCAGCGGTACGCTGAATTTGCGAATTGGGCAGTCGGACGAAGATGATGGTCTGCTGATCGGGTCCGGCGGTTTTGGCGGAGGCCAGTTCGAGGATGCTCCTTCGCTTGGCCTGTCCCTTCCCGACGATACTGCAGAGCCGGCATCGTCAGAAGACGACGTCATTCGGCTTGATCCGAAATAGTCGTCGGCCCAATTGATCATCCTGCATGAGGATGTTGGCTCTGGCCGCCTCGAAAGATAAAGCACAACTCGACACACAATCGCAAGTTGCGTGCGGGCATTCTTTGGGCTTGAAAACCACTCAGGATTGAATATTGTCAGCCCCTGATTTCAATGGGTGCGCGGCGCATTGCGTCAGACACCCGGCCTCAGGGACCCAGGATGCCGCATGCCCCATCTCCCCAGGACGTAAGAAAACCCACAGATGCAGACCGCTTTATCGGTCGGCAAGTCCGACAGGCGCGTCGTGAAGTGGGAATGACGCAAGAGGCGTTGTCCGAAAAGTTGGGCCTTACTTTTCAGCAGGTTCAGAAGTATGAGGCCGGCCGCAGTCGTTTGTCAGCTGGCAGGTTGAGGGACGTGGCCATCGCCCTCGGTAAGCCGATCAACTATTTCTACGAGCCATTTCCTGCGGCACCCGAGGTCCGCGACCTTGAGCATGCAAAGATAGGTTTGCTGAAGCGGGAGGCGAAAAAACTCGTCGACTCCCTTGTACGGGCAGATGATCTGGAAACAGCCATTCAGATTCTGGCCGCGCTGGGGCCATCTCGTCCCTAGCGTTGGCAGGCACTACAGAAGAAACTCGACCTACCTGATTGGACGATGCGTTGGATCGGCTTGGTGCAGTTGCGGCAAGAGTCCCCTTCCCGGTCATAGACGGCGAAAGTGTGCTGGAAATAGCCAAGCTCCCCACTCGCGCTGGCGAAATCTGAGATGGATGAGCCGCCTGCCGCTATAGCTTCGGCTATAACGTCATTGATCGCTGGCACGAGGCGTGCGGCGCGCTGGCCCGGCACGGTCGCTGCACTCCGGCGCGGGGATACACCCGCACGCCACAACGCTTCGCACACATAGATATTACCGAGCCCGGCAATCACCGACTGGTCGAGCAGCGCCGATTTGATCGGCGTCTTGCGCCCCCGCAGAACTGTATTCAGATACGCCTCGGAAAACCCATTGGAAAGTGGCTCCGGCCCCATCGCCATTAACCTTGGATACGCCTGAAACTGCTGCGCGGGCCAGAGTTCCATGAAACCAAATCGACGCGGATCATTATAGGTTACGCGCGCGCCGCTTTCGAGCTGGAAGACAACATGGTCATGGCGTGGGTCTGTGCCGGTCTCGTGATGGAACGCACCGAGTTTGTCGTCCGCCACCGTGAACCGTCCAGTCATGCCGAGATGCATGACGAGGACCTCATCCGTCGACAGGGCAAGCGTCAGGAACTTCGCCTTGCGGCCCAGATGGGTGATACGCGCACCGCTGAGGCGTTCGGCGAACCGGTCGGGGAAGGGAAACCGTAGATCAGCCCGGTTGTGGACAAGACGCTCAATACGCTGGCCCTCCATGACTGGCGCAAGTCCGCGGCGAACTGTCTCGACTTCGGGTAATTCAGGCATGGCTATGGCATATAGCCTAGGGTGATCGAGGCAACTATGGTGGCGCGCATGTCTGCAGATAGAGATACGGAACGCAAGGTGTCGTTCGGCTTCGAAGAGGTCACCGAGACGGAGAAGGTCGCCCGCGTGAAAGGCGTCTTCCGCTCTGTCGCGTCCCGCTACGACCTGATGAACGATCTCATGTCCGCAGGCGTCCACCGCCTCTGGAAGCATGATGCGATGAATCAGGTGAACCCACAGCCCGGCGAGCGCCATCTGGATGTTGCTGGCGGCACCGGCGAATTGGCACGCGCCTTCCTCACCTTGGCTGACAAGGCGGGCAAGCGCAGGAGCATCGACACGCCCGCCACCGCAATCGTGTCCGACATCAATGATGCCATGCTGGACGCAGGCAAAGCCCGTGCGGACAATGCTAAATGGGAAGGTCGGCTAGACTGGATTTGCGCCGACGGCCAGAAATTGCCCTATCCCGACCGAGTATTCGATGCCGTCACCGTGTCGTTCGGAATTCGCAATTTTGCGGATCGTCTGGAAGGATTACGGGAGTTCCGCCGCGTGTTGAAACCGGGCGGCAGATTGGCCGTTCTGGAGTTCAGTCATATGACGGTCCCTGCCCTGCAGGCCGCATACGACACATACAGTTTCAATGTGATCCCGCGCCTCGGCAGCCTGATTGCGGGAGATGCCGATAGTTATCAGTATCTTGTTGAATCAATACGGAAATTTCCCACACAGGACGCCTTCCGCAAAGAAATCGAAGATTCAGGCTTTTCTCGTGTGAGTGTCACGAATTATTCGGGAGGCATCGCCGCCCTGCACTTCGGCTGGGCGGTCTGATGCGGGTCAGCTTGGGCTCGAATCCGGCGTCAGACTGGAGCGCTGTGCAGGGTCCAGCAACAGCTGGTCTGGGGCTTGGCTCGGCTCGGCATAATAGATCGCCGCAGCAATCATTGCAGCCACAAGCAGTCCACTCGTCACAAAGTATAGAGTTCCTTTGTTTTTTGGTGCTTTTTTAGTGGCCATGACAGCCTCCTCTGTAAACATATCTTCCCTCATCAAACGCCGTCCGGGCCTGCCGGTTCCCGTTGGCGCGCGGAGCATGGCATGGGACTGATTGGAGATTATCGCCGCCTGATGCGCGCTGGCATAGCACTCGCGCGACACGATGTGATCCTGCCGGGCGCTTACCAGACCCGCCTGCCTCTGCCTGCCCGCATCGCCGGGCGGGTGCTACGTGTCTTTGGTGGCGGCGCGCGGGGACGCCCCGGCGAGCGCCTCGCCCGCGCGTTGGAAAAGCTGGGACCGGCCTATATCAAGCTTGGGCAGTTTCTGGCCACGCGCCCGGATGTGTTCGGCGCTGAAGTCACCCAGGATCTGGGCCGTCTGAAGGACAAGCTGCCGCCCTTTTCGATGAAAGCGGCGCGCGCCGCCCTTGCGGAAGAGTTTGGTGAGGCTGACGCCGCGCGCCTGTTTGCCGAATTGTCAGACCCGGTTGCGGCCGCGTCCATCGCGCAGGTCCACAAGATGTCCCTGCCGGAAGGCGAACGCGCCGTGAAAATCCTGCGGCCGGGAATTGAGCACAAATTGATGGTGGAGCTTTCTGCCATGAAACGCGCTGCGCGCACCATCGAAGGCATCTCAGCCGAGAGCCAGCGTCTGAAACCTGTGGCTTTCACTGAAACCATTGCGAATGCCATGATGCGCGAAACCGACCTGCGCCTCGAAGCAGGCGGCGCAGACGAAATGCACGAAATCAGCCAGAAATCCGGCCATTTCGTCATTCCCTCCGTCGATTGGGACCGCACCGGTCGCCGGGTTCTTACCATCGACTGGATCGACGGAGTTTCTCTCACCGATCCAAAAGCGCTGGACCGTCCCGGCATCGACCGCAAGAAATTGGCGAACGACATCACGCAGGGCTTCCTGACCCATGCGATCGAATACGGCGTGTTCCATGCGGACATGCATGAAGGCAATCTCATCATCACGCCGGAAGGCAAGGTGGCCCTGGTGGATTTCGGAATCATTGGCCGGATCGGCCTGGTCGAGCGCCGCTTCCTCGCCGAAATCCTTTGGGGCTTCCTGAAGCGCGATTACCGCCGTGTTGCCGAAGTCCATTTCGAGGCCGGTTATGTACCGGCCAACCAGTCCATCGGGGAGTTCGCACAAGCTCTCCGTTCCATCGGCGAACCCGTACATGGCAAACCGGCCGAAGAAGTCTCGATGGGTCGCGTCCTGCTTCAATTGTTCGACTATACGCACACATTCGGAATGTCCCTGCGTCCGGAACTTGTCCTGCTCCAGAAGACCATGGTCCAAGTGGAAGGCGTCGCCCGCGCGATCGACCCGTCGCACAATATATGGTTTGCGTCCGAACCCGTGGTCGGCACGTGGATCCGGCGCAGCTTTGGTCCAGAGGGCGCCGCAAAACTTGTCGCAGGCAATGTGAAAGAGATCACCAACCGGTTGAAGCGTCTGCCAGAAGTCATGGACAGATTTGAGGCCTCACTACTCGAACCGGTTTCGCCCCCGCCGCTTCCACGCCGGTTTGCGCCTTGGTGGGGCTGGTTTGGCTTCATCGCGGTCTTGGTTGCGCTGGGCATCTGGGCAGCGAAATAGCGAGTTTCGGGCATTTCCCTGCTGAAACCCGCGAAAACCTTAACCGAGCCGCCAAGTTCACAGGGATTTCATGGGGTAACGGCAAGAAATTTGCGATAAGACACGCGTAACAAACAGAGCCCGGCCCATGACGCAAAAACGCATCCTTTTGATCATTTCCGGCGGTATTGCCGCCTATAAGAGCCTGGAACTGATCCGGGAGTTGCGCCGGCGCGACATTGCCTGTCGGTGCATCGTGACGAAGGGCGGCCAGGAATTCGTCACCCCTCTCTCGGTCTCCGCCCTGTCCGGCGACAAGGTCTATACCGAGCTGTTCAACCTCAGTGACGAAGCGGAAATGGGCCATATTGAGCTTTCCCGCTCGGCCGATCTCGTCGTTGTCTGCCCGGCTACCGCAGACCTGATGGCCAAGGCCGCAGGTGGCCTCGCCAATGATCTTGCCTCCACCACACTTCTGGCGACTGACAAACCTGTCCTGGTCGTGCCCGCCATGAATGTGCGCATGTGGCAGCACCCAGCCACGGTGCGGAATGTCGAAACGCTCCGCGCGGATGGCGTGACGGTGATGGAGCCGGACGAAGGCGCGATGGCCTGCGGTGAATTCGGTCCTGGCCGCCTTCCGGAACTTCCGGTCATCGCCGAAGAAATCGAACGCATGCTGGCAGGAGACGCCACCGGCGCACTGGCGGGAACCCACGCGCTTGTCACAGCAGGCCCGACACGCGAACCGCTGGATCCTGTTCGGTTCTTGTCCAACCATTCTTCCGGCAAGCAAGGCTATGCGATTGCCGAAGCGCTCGCGCGTCTGGGTGCGCAGGTCACTTTGGTCTCCGGTCCGGTCGCCCTGCCCGCACCACGGGGAGTGAATTTCGTACCGGTCGAGACTGCCCGCCAGATGTTGAAGGCCTGCGAGGACGCTCTGCCTGCTGATGTATTCGTTTCTGTGGCCGCGGTTGCTGACTGGCGCCCGGCACGGGCCGCAACCAAGAAGCTGAAGATCAAGGGCGCAGGCAGCGAACATCCGTCCATGGAACTGACCGAAAACCCGGATATCCTCAAGACGCTGGCCAACAAACGCAAGAACCGACCCGCCCTGGTGATCGGCTTCGCCGCAGAGACGCATGATGTCGAGGAACACGCTGAAGCGAAGCTCGCCCGCAAGAATTGTGACTGGATCGTCGCCAATGATGTCTCCGGGGATGTGATGGGCGGCTCGGAAAACGAGATTGCCCTGATCACCCGGAACGGATCCGAACGCTGGCCCCGCATGGGCAAGACCGAAGTGGCGCGCCGACTGGCGCACAAGGTCGCTGAAACGCTGAATGATGAAGGCGACGGGCTGAAACTCGCCGCAGAATAGGGATTAGGCGGGCGGCTCACCATTCTGCGCGAGCACCTCCCCTGCCAGATACAGAGATCCGCAAATCAGGATCCGGTCGACGCCGGTTGTCGCCGCAGCCTTGAGCGCCGCTTCGAGACTGTCGTACGCGGCAGCTTTCAGCCCCGCATTGGTGGCCGCTTCCGCCAAGGCCTGAGGCTCGGCGCCCTGATGACCCGGCGCATTCGGCAAGGTGAAGACCTCAGGTCGCACCTGCCGGAACGGCATGAAATAGCCGGTCGCATCCTTGGAGGCGAGCATGGCTGCGACCAGTGCGGTACGCCCGGGCATGTTGTTCAGCTGTCTCGCAATGGCGCGGGCCGCATGCGGATTGTGTCCGCCATCCAGCCAGATTTCCTGATCGGGAGCGAGCGCCGTAAGCGGCCCGTCTTTCAGGCGCTGCATACGCGCAGGCCACACCACGTTGCGGGCGCCTTCGAAGATCGCATTCTGGTCGATGATTGTGGAATTCCCGAACAGCTGCACGGCCATGGCGGCCAGAGCCGCATTGGCCCGCTGGTGTTCGCCCAACAGGCCAAGGTCTTCCGGCATTGCATCAATGAAGTGCACTTTCAGGCGATAGAGCGGCGCGCCAACATCTTCGGCCCGTTTTACGATGACATTGTCACAGATCTTGCGCTGGATCGCGGTCAGCGCCGGGCGACCGGACTTAATGATTCCCGCTTTCTCACCCGCAATCTTGCGAATATCCGAGCCGAGAAAGGCCTTGTGATCAAAGTCGATCGGCGTAATGACGCTCAGCGCGGGCTGGTCGATCACATTGGTCGCATCATAGCTGCCACCAAGTCCGACTTCGAGAATCAGTACATCAGCCGGCACTTCCGAGAAGGCGAGCAGGGCCGTGGCCGTCGTCGCTTCGAATTGTGTGATCTCCTGCCCCTTGATCGCGTCATGGGTTCGCTCCAGCCAGTCGATCAGGCGCGCATCATCCACGATCTCACCGGCGAGCCGGATACGCTCGTTGAAACGCACGAGGTGCGGACTGGTAAAGACATGAACGCTAAGGCCCGCTGCTTCCATCATGGCCCGCATGAAGGCGCAGGTGGACCCTTTGCCGTTGGTTCCGGCCACATGTATCACGGGCGGCAGCCTGTCTTGCGGCCGCCCAAGCAACTCAAGCGCATTCAAGACGCGCCCGAGCGATAGTTCAATCGTGTCTGGATATAGCCCTTCGAACCGCCCCAGCGCCTCGGCCAGGGCCGAACTGTCACCGATCAAGCAGAGCTGCCCTTACTCTTGTTTGGGGTCTTGGCGGCATGCGTTTTGGGTGGCGTCAGAGAAACCGGCAGGCGATCTTCAGCGCGCCGCACATTTGGCATCAGCATCGACAGGACATTTGAGATCGTGTCCTTCAGCTTGCGCCGGTCGCAGACAATGTCCACCTGACCCTTTTCGCGCAGGAATTCGGATCGCTGGAACCCTTTCGGCAGGCTTTCGCGAATGGTTTGTTCAATCACACGCGGGCCGGAAAAGGCGATCATTGCGCCAGGTTCGGCAATATGGATATCGCCAAGCATCGCATAAGATGCCGACACGCCGCCCGACGTCGGATCAGTCAGCAGCACAATATAAGGTAGTTTGGCTTCGGCCAGTTCATTGATCGCGAGCGTCGTGCGCGGCATCTGCATCAGGCTCAGCGTGCCCTCCTGCATGCGAGCGCCACCGGACGCCGTGCACACAACAAAGCCCGCCTTGCGGGCCAACGCCATCTGCGCAGCCGCTACAAAGCCTTCCCCTGCCGCCATGCCCAAGGATCCGCCCATAAAGGCAAAATCCTGAACCAATACGACCGTGGGCACGCCGCCGATCTTTCCATAGGCCGCCACCATACAGTCTTCCTGGATGATCGGTGCGCCACCATTTTCGGACTCTTTCTTGTCCCGGGCCGCAATCTTGGCCTTCGCAGCCTTCAGGCGCGACGGATAAGGCTTGTCATCCTTGAATTTCAGGGGGTCATGCGGAACCGATGGCAGGGCCAAAGGCTCCCAGCGCTCATCATCGAACAGGAGGCGCAGGCGGGTGCGCGGGCTGATCCGCAGATGCGCGCCAGCAGGTGTGACATGCCAGTTTTCTTCCAGATCGGTCTTGTAGACCAGTTCGCCGGACAGAGGACATTTCACCCACAAATCGTCGGGCGTGTCCTTCTTCGCGAGCATGGTCTTCAGGCCCGGCGGGGTGACCTTGGTAATCCAGTTCATGCCAGAACCTCCTCGGCGGCAATCAACACTTAAGGCTTGGTGATCGTTCTGATCGCCGAGCTCAACTCCTTCGCCAACGCGCCCATTCCCCGCGGTGCACTGGCAAAATCCCCCGATTCGTGGGCCTTTTCTGCATGCTCCACGAAAGCGGAGCCTACGACAACCCCATCGGCAATTTTAGCCATTTCTGCAGCTTGAGCGCCAGTTTTGACGCCAAAACCCACACAGACCGGCAATCCTGAAACACGTTTGGCCATTTCAATGTTGCCGGCAATCGCCTGCGGATCCGCGCTGCCAGCGCCTGTAACGCCTGTCACAGCGACGAAATAGAGGAATCCGCTGGCGCCTTCGGCAACTTTTTTCATGCGGTTTTCATGGGTGGTGGGTGTCGCAAGCCGAATCACGGAAAGATCGTATTGCGCATAGGCCTCGCGCAGTTCGCCATCTTCTTCCGGCGGCAAATCTACCAGGATCGTTCCGTCGACACCGGCCGCATGAGCCGCCTTGGCAAACTCAACATATCCCATGCGGAACACAGGATTGGCATATCCCATGATAATGACAGGCGTTGTCTGGTCCTCGGCGCGAAACCGGGCCGCCAGCGCCAGCGTGTCAGCGAGCTTTGTTTTATTGGCGAGCGCGCGCAAGCCCGCCTTCTGAATGGATGCCCCATCGGCCATCGGGTCGGTAAAGGGCGCGCCAAGCTCAATGATATCGGCGCCGTTGTCGCGCAGCGCGCACATGGCAGCATAGCTCGTCTCAAGGTCGGGGTCGCCGGCCATAAGGTAGGAAACCAGAACGGCGCGGGATTCGCCGCTTGCGCGGGCGAAGGTGTCTGTAATGCGGGAAGTTGGCATCAGGTGTCCGTATTCTCGTGAACCCATGCCTCATAAGGCGCATTCGCCTGAATGCAAGGCAATGCGACCATAGCGGGTACTTCATAGGGATGGTGCGTCAGGACGAGGGCTTCGATCCGATCCCAATTCGCTTTCGGCGCTTTCAGCCACAACACGAATTCGAAGGCCTGCTCCACCACACTCTTCCAGCGATAGGTGGACGAGACCGGCCCTTCGAGATTGGCGCAGGCAGCAAGGCGGTGCTCGATGGCCGCATCGCCAATTTCCTCGGCCACGCGGCGGGAGGGACAGGTGACTCGAATGAGAAGGAGATCAGTCAATTTACTCTCTCGACAAAAGATAAAGTGAAGGCGCAGGGGAACATTTTCTAGCCGCCTCGTCCATCAGGATCGTGGCAAACGATGCAAATCTTGTTTCCATCGAGATCTCGGAAATATGCCCCGTAATAATTCGCGTGATATTGCGGGCGCAGGCACGGGGTACCCTCATCCTGAGCGCCGCGAGAGATGGCAATTGCGTGCGCCTCATCTACGCTTGGCCGGTCGGGTGCGAGCAGGGCGAGCATCTGGCCATTGCCCGGCTCGTGTCGCTGGTCATTGAACGGCCGCACCAAAGCGACCAGCGGGCGGTCATCGCCCGGACGCCGCCACATGATAAACGGATCAGACCGCTCGAATGGTACACGCGGATTCCCAAGCGCCTGCATGATCGGCTCGTAAAAGGCAGCTGCATTTTCCAGATCATTCGTGCCCAAGGTCACATGCGAGATCATCGGCCTCTTCCCTACATATCGACGCCGAGGGCCTTGGCGACCGAGAAAACGTCCTTGTCGCCGCGACCACACATGTTCAGGATCATCAGCCCATCCTTGCCGAGTGCCTGAGCGACCTCACCTACGCGCGCGATGGCGTGTGAGGGCTCGAGCGCCGGAATAATACCCTCAAGCCGCGTGCACAGTTGGAAAGCTGCAAGCGCCTCCTTATCCGTGCACGACAAGTATTCAGCGCGACCGGAATCTCTCAGGAAAGCGTGCTCTGGCCCGATGCCCGGATAGTCCAGTCCCGCCGAGATCGAATGCGCATCGATGATCTGGCCGTCATCGGTTTGAAGGAGATAGGTCTTGTTCCCATGCAGGATGCCCGGCTTGCCGCCATTCAGCGCGGCAGCATGCTCTCCTGTCTCAATTCCGTGGCCAGCGGCCTCGACGCCGATCAGGCGAACGCCCTCATCTTCAAGGAAAGGGTGAAACAGGCCAATCGCGTTCGAACCACCGCCGATACAGGCCATGACCGCGTCGGGCAGGCGCCCTTCCCGCTCAAGCATCTGGGCGCGAGCCTCCTTGCCGATAATGCTCTGGAAGTCGCGGACAAGCTCCGGATACGGATGGGGCCCCGCAGCCGTGCCAATGCAGTAGAAGGTGTCTTCGACATTGGTGACCCAGTCACGCAGTGCTTCATTCATTGCGTCTTTCAGGGTGCCTGTGCCGGAAGAGACCGGGACGATCTCTGCGCCGAGCAGTTTCATGCGGAAAACGTTCGGCTTCTGGCGCTCGACATCCGTCTCGCCCATGAAGACAACGCAATCCAGTCCGAAGCGCGCGCAGATTGTCGCCGTGGCAACACCATGCTGACCGGCGCCCGTTTCGGCGATGATGCGGGTCTTGCCCATACGCCTGGCGAGCAGGACCTGGCCGAGGCAATTATTGATCTTGTGCGCGCCCGTATGGTTCAGCTCATCGCGCTTGAAATAGATTTTCGCGCCATCGAAATGCTCGGTCAGCCGCTCCGCAAAATATAGAGGCGATGGACGCCCGACATAATGGGCCCACAAATCGTCCATTTCCGCCTTGAAAGCTGGATCTTCCTTGGCCTTGCGGTATTCGGCCTCAAGTTCGAGGATCAATGGCATCAATGTCTCGGCGACATAGCGCCCACCAAAGTCTCCAAAGCGGCCATTCGCATCTGGCCATTGATCCCATGTGTTCCGCAAATCCATCGTCCTGCTTTCCTTGCACTACCGGCCCGTATCTAGACCGAAGGACGTGCCAAGGAAAGCGCGACGATGCGCTCGGCCCCGTGACGCGTCAGCCCATGGGGGAATAGAAAAATTCCTCTCGAACGATCTTCCCGTCCTTGACCGTATACACGCCAACCTCCTTGGCTTGCATCCGCTCGCCGGACTCCTTGTTGGTGACATCCATGTCGAAGACGAGAGAAAATTGGTCATCCCCAAACAGGAACGGCCCCTCGGCGCTGACCTGGTGCACATCGTGCGCACCATACCACCAGTCGTGCTTGCCCTTGATGGCGTCGAGCCCCTGAGCTTCGCGGCCCGCATCGCCCATTGCAAGCGCTTCGACCGACACACAATCTTGTGCGTAAAGTGTCTCCAGCGCTTCGGCCTCGCGGCCAGAATTGCAGCATTCCGCCAACTTGCCAGCGACACTCGTCAGTTCTTCTGGAAACATGACACGTCCTCCCATTGCCAATAGGAGCCATATTAGCACAGAACAAAAACGGAACAATCGGTTTGTTATGAATTTTTTGAGGCGTCGATGAATGTCTTTACCAGTACCCGGTCCTTCAGGCCGCGAACACGCTCTACGCCTGAAGAGACATCCACTGCTGGCGCACCGGTCAGACGCACGGCATCGGAGACATTGTCCGGTGTCAGCCCCCCAGCAAGAATCCAGGGTGCCGGTCTCTGCCAGCCTTTCAGCAAATTCCAGTCAAATGACAATCCGTGCCCGCCTGTCCGATCAGCGCCCTTAGGCGGTTTCGCGTCCACCAGAAGCCGATCGGCTGCCGTGTAGGCCTCAGCCCGCTTCAGATCGTCTGAATCGTCAATTCCCACGGCTTTCCAGATCTCCAGACGCGTCCGCGCCTTGACTTCGGCGACGCGCTCAGGGGATTCCGAACCGTGCAATTGCAATATCGGAAACCCCAGCGCCACGATCCGGTCGATCTGCGCGTCGTCCGGGTCAACCAGCAAGGCCACCGGCGTGGCGGACCCTACCTGCATCAAAAGGTTGGCCGCCGCTGCTTCCGTTACGTGCCGCGGGCTGGCCTCGGCAAACACGAACCCAATCCAGTCTGCCCCGGCTTGCGCGGTATAGCGCACGAGGTCGGGATCGGTCAGGCCGCAGATTTTTACGAGTGTCATGCCGCAGGCGTTACGCTAACGGCCTTGCGTCCGTCAATTCAGGGGCTGACGGGACGCGTATTTTCCTTGAGGACCGCCGCAAAGAAAATCTTGCCTGAATCTTTCGGACCAATCTCACGATTGAAGGTCCAGCGCATATGCGTGATCTCTTCCGGCATGGGCACGCTCACCGGCTGGATCTCATCGAGACCGGATTCCGCGATCAGTTTTTCACGCGGCACGTATGTCGCCCCACCGTCCATGGAGAAATCAACAGAGGCCTGATCATATTCGGCCATGGCAGAATCTTCGAGCAGGCTCACATCTGCCGGCACTGGCAAGGTCAGAACAGCGTCCCTTGCCGGGGTTTCGCCCGGGTTTGAATATGTCACGGAATAAAACAACTGCTCACCCGGCTTCACTTCCTCAGCAGGCAGCAGCTCCATTTCCAATCCGCCCTCTTCGTCTTCGATGACGATCACACGTTCAACCTGTTGCTCGACGATGAGTTCCTGGGCGAACGCCGGAAGTCCGATGAGGAGAGTTCCGGCAAGAGTGGCAGCTGCGCGTATCAGCATGGCGTTAATCCTTGGCAGGGACGGTTAAAGGTTCAGCGTCAAGAATTGCGACAATTAGTTAACATTCGCTCAAAATCCATAAAGCATTTGCAGAGTTTCCAGTCTGACATTGCCAGATCCTCAACACGCGCCTTAGTGTCGCCACAGAGGCGCCAATCCGGGGACACCGATGTTGCACACCGACACCATTTCCCGGGGAGCTGACAAACCCTCGGCACAGGGATCTCCTAATCATGGTGAACCACGCATTCTCAGGATCAGGACTCATCCCATGCTGAATAAAAAGTTGAAAACCCTCCTCGCTATCGGCCTCGTATCCAGCGCAGCCGCATTCGGGCCCATCGCCTCTGCCCAGGCCCCGCGCGAAAATCCGCAAAGCGCCGCCAGCCATCATGGCATCCGCTATGTGAAAGCGGAAGCTGTAAACGTGCGCGGCGGCCCTGGAGTCAGTAACCCTATCATCACTGTACTGAACCTTGGTGCGGAAGTGTCCATGTATGTCACCAAAGGTGACTGGGCGCGGATCTCTGGCCCGGGTCAGCCGGAGAATTGGATTTACGCGCCACTTCTGCAGGACAACAAACCCCAACCGGTGAAGGCGGCAAAAAAGCAAACAGCGGACCGGCCAACGCAGAAAGCATCCGCCAAGCCTGACAGTCACCAGACGCACGAGCCTGAAGCGTCCCCTTCAAAGAAGGTAGAACATCCGACGGCTCAGAAGGAAAAGCAGGACGCACGGCCTGCACGGTAGACTGCCGCAACTTCACCTCGGCGACGCGCGGGAACGACAGTTGGTGGATTCAGGGCCTTAAGGGAACATCTTGTTGATGAAACCTATAACCAATTCGACGGCTTGCAGTTCAGAGACTCCGAATAAGCTCGAATGGAATTCACTTTCCGATCCCTTGATTGAAAATTCACATTCCCACGCCGCCTTCTCTTCCGAAAAGGTAGGCGACCGTATGATAACGTTGGCACCGGCAGCAACCCCGATGTTCAGGTAATCTTTCCCGGCTGGCTCCAAGCTTAATTCTAACAATGTCGATGTCGCCTGAAAGCAACCGGATATCAAGACAATTCAAAAGGGATTACAATCTACTTATTGGATTCTTGTGCGCTCAGCATATCGCCGACGACAGTAGAGTCCTGAACGCCCTCAGCCTTGACGAACGCATCGTTTGGACCTGGGATCTGCTGGCGGTGAGACAGGGATTCGAACCCTGGAGACTATTGCTAGCCTACACACTTTCCAGGCGTGCGCCTTCGACCACTCGGCCACCTCACCGTACTCAGCAGAGGGGAGCCAATAACCGAAGGCCTGCAAGATCGCAAGACTGTGATTGCCGTTCCCGGCAGACAAACCCATATGAGACACAGAAAGGGAGACCCCTCATGTTGTTCTCGAAGAAAAAACTGACCATCCCGGATGCCGAGAGCGCCCTGCCCGGCCGCCCCGATCCGATCCCGACCGCCACCACGCATTATGTATTCGACCGTGACCTGCAGGGCCCCGTTCCGGCGGGATACGAAACGGCCGTATTCGCCCTCGGCTGCTTCTGGGGCGCTGAGCGTGTATTCTGGCAGCAGGATGGCGTTTGGCTGACCCGGGTAGGTTATGCTGGCGGATCGACCCCGAACCCGACCTATGAAGAAGTCTGCTCAGGCGGGACCGGGCACACGGAAATCGTTGAAGTGGTTTTCAACCCTGCCGAAGTGACCTTCGCCGCACTCGTGAAACTGTTCCTCGAAAGCCATGACCCAACCCAGGGAATGCGTCAGGGAAATGACATCGGCACGCAATACCGCTCGGCAATATACACGATATCCGAGGCACAAGCCGAAACTGCGCGTGAGATGATCGCAGTATATGAGAAGTCGCTTGCCCAGAGCGGTCATGCCAGCCAGATCACAACGGAGCTTGCGCCGCTGGACAAGGTTTATCTCGCCGAGGAATACCATCAGCAATACCTTGCAAAAAACCCGAACGGGTATTGCGGGATTGGAGGCACGGGCGTGTCCTGCCCAATCGGCCTGGGTGTGTCGACCTGATCGCGAAAGCTGGCGCTAGCCGCCGAAATTCACGGCAAACCTTTTGCGTGTCTCAAGCAGGTTCTGCGCCTTGTACATGGCGTCAGAAGCGGCTTGGGCGCGCTTTATGGTCGGGTCTGCCTGCAAGGCCTCAATCACTTTGGTGAGGTGACTGATCGCCTCCTCGACGGTCTTGCGATCGAACTGGTTTGTCGCGCGCGCCAGCAGGGCCCGGCCGAGATCCATGTGCGCCTGAACGGCCCGCGATGTGTCGCCATCACTCTTGATATCCTGGAGATGGATTCTCCGAAGCGTGATCACGTGGTCGAGCGCATCCATATCTCCAGACTGTTCGGCAACGTGCACCAGAGACGCGCAAAAATCGGCTTCGATACGGCTGCGCAGAGCGACCGGAAGCGTAGGCGAGTCCTCAAGGATTTCAGCCAGCGCATTAGACAGGATCTTTATCTTTTCGGGCCGGAAGGATTGCGGATTGGCCAGCGCAGGCTGCAATTCCCGCGCAAGGAAGTAAGCGGCCACGCGTGGCATCTGCCCCTCAAGGTCGATCATCTTTCCGGGCATTAGCAGCGTGAACAGCTTCGCTTCCGTGGCTGTCAGGCCACCACCGCGGCTTAGGCCGTGAATGACAAAGCCATCTTCGCGCCGACCCGTCCTGTCTGCCCAGACCAGCATGTCCGCATCTGCCACTTCCAGTCGCCGACGGGCACGCTGGACCGCGCGCGTTTCGATGCCGCCGTGAATAGTGCCCGTGCGGAACACTTTCAGGGGCGCACCGAAATTGAATTCGGAGAGGTGGGAATTGAGCGCCGAGAGCAGCCATTTCCATGCGCGACCCGAGCCTTTGCCAGCCGGGCGGGCGACAAGCACGCGGTATCCGGGCGACTTGTCATTGCGCGCAGCCCGGGCCCCGGACGCATTGCGCAAAGTCTTCAACAGCGAACCCAGCAGGCTGAACATCAGGACGACCAGTGCAACGAGCAGGACACACAGCATCACGAATCCAAACGTGGCGAGCTCTGTCGCATCCACCACATTTGTTTCGAACCAGCGCTCGGCTGTTGTGAACCAAGTATCCACAGGCATTCGAGATGACCTCCTGTATGTCTGTGCGATACGGTTCCTGCCCTGTGCTTGCAACAGCTAAACGCTGTTCAGCCTGTGCGGGGGATGGTTAGATTGCCTGAGAGACAAGCTGATTCAGGGGGTCGCATGGGTGCCGGGGAATTTGTCACGCGGTTCGCACCGTCCCCCACCGGGCATTTGCATCTCGGTCACGCGCTCTCGGCTTTCCATGTCTGGGACACTGCCCGCGCCCATGATGGAAAGGTGCTGTTGCGGATTGAAGACATTGACCAGACTCGATGCCGTCCAGAGTACGAAACCTCCATTCTCGCCGATCTTGAATGGCTCGGACTGGACTGGGATGGCCCCGTGCGACGCCAGTCCGACCACTTCGCGGAATATGAGTCCGCGCTCAACTCCCTGAAGGCGCGCGGGCTGGTTTATCGATGCTTCAAGACCCGTCGAGAGATCGCCGCCGCGCTGCCTGCCGGGGCCAGTCCCGATACGGCCGGCTTCACTGGCAAGTCGCTCCCTGCGGACAAGGAGCGGGAACTGCTGGACCGGGGACACGCCTATGCGTGGCGGCTATCCCTCTCGGCTGCCCGCGCCCAACTCGGCCCTGTATATGATGCGTTGAGCTATACGGTTTTCTCAAAGTGCGGCCAGCACAGGGTGAAAGCTGACCCCGCACCCTTTGGCGACGTGGTGCTGGCGCGCAAGGATACGCCAACAAGCTATCACCTCGCCTGCTGCTACGACGATGCCTTGCAGGGGATCACGCATGTCATACGCGGCGAAGACATCCGGGAGATGACATCGGTACATGTCCTGCTGCAGGCGCTGATGGACTGGCCACAGCCTCTTTATACGTTTCATCCGCTCGTTTTGGGGGCAGATGGCAAGAAATTGTCCAAGCGCGCGGGGGACCGGGGATTGCGCGCATGGCGTGAAGACGGCAAGACGCCTGAAGACATTCGCGCCATGACGGGCCTCATTTAATGACATCCACAGAAATGACAGCGCCGGCACGCCGGGAATGGCTCGGCGTGCTTATGTTGGTTGGCGGCGCGGTTGCGATCGGATTTGCGCCGATTGGCTTGCGCTTGGGTCTCGACGACCTCGGCCCGCAGGCCATTGCTTTCTGGCGCTACACATTTGCCCTGCCCGTGCTGACTGCGCTCGTCTTGCTGGTCGAGCGGCGCGCTCCGCGCAAACCGAACATATATGTCATCCTGGCCGGGATCTGTTTCGCTGTGGACATTGGCTTCTGGCACTGGTCCCTCACCCTGACCAGTGTGTCCAATGCCACCTTCATCGTGAATCTCGGAAACGTCTGCGTCGGCTTCCTCGCATGGCTGTTCCTGAAGGAGCGCCCCGCGCCGATGTGGTTCTTCGCCGTAATCCTGGCGATTGGCGGCGCATCGGCCCTGTCACTCGGCGGTACCGCCGAAGGGGGAGCCAGTTTTGTCGGGGATCGGATTGCGATCATCGCGGCGATCAGCGTATCGGGGTATTTCCTCTGCTCGAAGCTCGCCCGGCGAACACTGAACGGTCTGGAGACTTTGTTCTGGCTGACACTTGTGGAAGTGATTGTCGGAGCCATCATGGTCATGGCTTTCGGCGAAAACTTCCTGCCGGAGAAATTGTCGGGTTTCGCCGTGCCCCTGTTCCTCGGGATCGTGATCCACGTCGTCGGTCAGGGTTTGATCATCACCGGGCTTGGCAGCACGCCAACCTCCATCGCGGGTGTCATCATCCTGATCCAGCCCGTCATGGCTGCCGCGATTTCTTGGCATCTCTTTCAGGAACCTCTCACAACCTTGCAGGCAGGCGGCGGTATGCTCATTCTTGTCGCGGTCTGGCTGGCCCAGCGCGGCCACAAGGTGGATCCAATCGACTGAGTGCAGCAATAGTGTCACGAACTCAGTCTATGCCCGCCCCAGACCTGATATTCCGGAGACTAATCATGCGCCGCGCTGCTCTATCCCTTGCTTCACTCACCGTCCTTGCTGTCGCGGGCTGTTCAGCGCCGTCTGATACCGCCGTGGCACAAAGCGAAGCTTCATCGGCGCCGCTACGCGAAGGCACGACACCCATCCAGGCAAGTGATTCCTATTATCAATCTGCCGCTGAAGCCGTAGAAACACGCATTCAGGAGCGCGGCGTAAAATCGGCGAAGAACATCATCCTCTTCGTTGGCGATGGCATGAGCATTCCGACCATCACCGCCGCCCGCATCTATGCTGGCCAACAACGTGGACTCGACGGCGAGTCCTATACGCTGGCCATGGACACGCTGCCGTACATGGCCCTGTCCAAAACCTACAGTCACGACTATCAGGTTTCCGACTCCGCTTCGACGGCAACTGCGATGGTGACCGGTGCCAAGGTCAATTCACGAACGCTCGGCATCCTCAAGGAAGCCGGCTTCGGCAATTGCGCCAGCGTCGAAGGGCGCACGACAGAGTCAATTTTCGAACTGGCCGAACGGTCAGGCCTCGCAACGGGTCTCGTTTCCACCGCCCGCCTGACCCATGCAACGCCGGCGTCCACCTTCGCCAAGACCCCCAGCCGCGACTGGGAAGCTGACAGCGATCTGAAAGGCGGAGACGCAGGCGACTGCAAGGATATTGCCCGCCAATTCATCGAGTGGTCGGAAGGCGACGGATTTGAAGTGGCAATGGCCGGAGGCCGCGCGCCCTTCACAACGACCGAACAGTCAGATGCCGAGGACGCCAATCGCACCGGAAGCCGCACGGATGGTCGCGACCTGACCGCCGAATGGACCGCAAAGTCCGCCGACCATGTCTATGTCACCGACAAGGCTGGTTTCGAGACCATCGACTTCGCCTCGAATGCAAAAGTACTCGGCCTGTTTGAAGGCTCGCACATGAAATTCGCGCTCGATCGGGATGAAGACCCAGCTGGCGAACCTTCTCTGGTCGATCTGACAAAGGCGGCTATCACGCGCCTGTCCCAGGATGAGGACGGTTTTGTACTGATGGTCGAAGGCGGCCGAATTGACCATGGCCATCATGGCGTCAGTGCCGCCCGGGCCCTGTCGGAAACCGATGAACTGGACCAGGCCCTCGCCGCAGCACTGGAAATGACCGATGCGGACGAGACGCTGATCATCGTGACGGCGGACCATTCACACACGATGACGATTTCTGGCTATCCAAAGCGCGGCAATCCGATCCTCGGCAAAGTCGTCAGCGGGCTGGATAACGCGCCGATGAAGGCACAGGACGGCAAACCCTACACAACGCTCTCCTATGCCAGCGGCATGACCGCGTGTCATTTGGTCGACGGCGAACCGGATTGCACCCGAGAAGACCTCTCCGAGATCGACACGACCGAAAAGAACTTCCAGCAACCCTCCCTCGTCTTCATGCCGTCGGAAACGCATGGGGGTGATGATGTGGCCATCTTCGCAACCGGCCCTGGGTCGGAACTGGTCTCCGGTGTGATGGAGCAGAACGAGATCTTCCACGTCATGGGTCGCGCTTCCGGTCTTGTGGCCGCGCCCACCGAATAACCCCTGCCCCTGCGTAGGGCCTGTTCAGGCAGCGCATTCTGAGGGACACTTCCTCCCATATTCGGTCATCTGCGCCAGCAAGAGCGCGGAGACCGGGCCAAAGGAGGAAGACCCATGAAGGCTGCTGTCATGCGCGCGCCCAATGCGCCGCTATCCATCGAAGATGTCACGATTTCCAAGCCCGGACCGCGCGAAGTGCTGGTCCGGCTGAAGGCGGTCGGCGTCTGCCATTCGGACGTGCATTTCTGGGACGGGAACTTCCCCGCCGAATTGCCGGTCATCCTCGGGCATGAAAGCGCCGGCATCGTGGAAGAAGTCGGCTCCATGGTCTCAGCGGTCAAGCCGGGCGACCATGTAATCTCGATCCTGTCGCCCTTCTGCGGCACCTGCGAGTACTGCCTGACAGGCCACATGTCCGTCTGTCACACGGTGAACAAGGAGCAGTTCCAACGCCAGCCCACCGAAGCGCCTCGCCTGTCCATCAAAGGCGAGAAAGTCGGCCAGTTCCTGAACCTCTCTTCCTTCGCCGAACAGATCCTCGTCCATGAGAACGCGCTATGCGCAGTCGACAAGGATATGCCAATGGACAAGGCCTGCCTGATCGGGTGCGGCGTCATTACCGGTGTCGGGTCAGTCTTTCATTCCGCCAAGGTCGAGCCGGGTTCCACGGTTGCCGTCCTCGGCTGTGGCGGCGTCGGGCTTGCCGCGATCAATGGCGCAGCCATCGCAGGCGCCAGCCGTATCATCGCGGTAGACCTGTCAGACGAGAAACTCCAGATGGCTGTCCGTTTCGGCGCGACCGACACCGTCAATCCAGGCAAGGTCAATGCGATTGAGGCCGTCAAGGAACTCACCAAGGGCGGCGTCCACTACTCCTTCGAATGCGTCGGCCTGAAACAGACGGCTGAACAGGCCTACCACATGCTGCGGCCACGCGGCGTGGCAACCGTGATCGGCATGATTTCGCCCGGCGTTAACATCGAGATCCCCGGCATTGAATTGCTTGCGACAGAAAAACGCCTGCAGGGGGCGATCATGGGGTCTAACCGGTTCCGGGTGGATTTCCCGCGCCTGATCGAACTGTACAGACAGGGCAAGCTGCACCTTGATGATCTTGTCTCTGACCGGATCGGTCTTGAGGGGATCACCGGCGCCCTCCAGAACCTCAAGGACAACAAGGGCACGGTCGCGCGGCAGGTGGTCGTGTTCGACTAGGCTTCGGAACTGCCCGGCTCGCCCGGCATTGTTGTGATCACTGAGCATGATCACAACAGAAAGCGGGCCTTGATGTCGGAGAGTTTGGAATGGATCGCAATGGGCACCGGCATTGTCGCGGCCATCATGGTGTCGGCCGATCTTGGGCGACGCATTACCGGCTTCGCCTTTATCGTGTTTGCGGTCTCTTCCACATGCTGGGTCATGATCGGCCTCTCGGATGACGAGGCCCCGCTCATGTACCAGAACATTGTCCTGACCGTGATCAACTTCATCGGCATCTACCG